>DATNMZ010000454.1:0-4002 GCA_035602095.1 Thermoanaerobaculia bacterium | reverse complement strand
TGTCTCTCGCGGAAGTCATCCGGGACCACCCGGAGTGGCTCGAGGCGTACCTTTCGAGGCGCGCCGCGTGGGAGAAGAACGCCTTCACGGCCTGGAATACGGCGTTTCTGGAGGATGGCGCTTTTGTCCGCATCGCCCGCGGCGCCGCCATCCCCGGGGCGATCCACCTCCTGTTCCTCTCGGAGCAGACGGGCGCCCCCGCCGTGTCCCATCCCCGAAACGTGATCGTCGCGGAAAGTGGCGCGCAGGTCTCCGTCGTCGAGACGTATCTCGGGGAGGGAATCTCGCTCACGAACGCGGTCACGGAGATCTCCGTCGGCGACGGAGCTTCGGTCGAGCACTCCAAGATCCAGCGCGAATCCTCGGACGCCTTCCACGTCCAGACGATCGCGGCCGGGCTCGACCGGGGCAGCCAGTTCACTTCCCACAACGTCGCGCTGGGGGCGGCGCTCGCGCGTACCGACATCGGCGTCGTCTTCGGGGGCGAGGGCGGCGACTGCACGTTGAACGGCCTCTTCCTCGGCGGCGGCGATCAGACGCTCGACACCCACACGATCATCGACCATGCAAAGCCCCACTGCACGAGCCGCGAGCTCTACAAGGGGATCCTGGACGGCCGGTCGCGCGGCGTTTTCCACGGGACGATCCTCGTCCGAAAAGACGCCCAGAAAACGGACGCGTTCCAGACCAACAAGAACCTCCTTCTCTCGAAGGACGCGCGCGTCCATTCGACGCCGGCGCTCGAGATTCTCGCCGACGACGTCAAGTGCAGGCACGGTTCCACGATCGGGCAACTCGACGCCGCGGCGCTCTTCTACCTCCGGTCCCGCGGGATCGGCGAGGAGGACGCCCGCGCTCTGCTGACGTGGGCTTTTGCGTCGGACGTCGCCGCCCGGCTGACGGTGCCGGAGGTCCGCGCCGAGGTCGAGCGCGCGCTCGGGTTGCGCCTGCCGGGAGCGGGATCGTGAGCCGGGCGAAGGCAGCCGCGCCTCCCACCATTACCGCGCCGCTTCCCTCGGCGCCGCCGCCGGCAACGGCCCCGGCCTACGACGTCGAGGCGATCCGGCGCGACTTCCCGATTCTGGCGCGCTTCGTCCACGGCAAGCGTCTCGTTTACCTGGACAACGCCGCAACGACGCAGAAGCCAATCGCCGTTCTCGAAGCCGAGAGGGGCGTATACGAGCGGTTCTACGCGAACATCCATCGCGGCGTTCACCTGCTTTCCGTGGAATCCACGGATGCCTACGAAGCCGTCCGCGGCAAGGTTCGCGAGCTCCTCCATGCCCGGGACCAGAAAGAGATCATCTTCGTGCGCGGCACGACCGAGGCCATCAACCTCGTCGCGCAGACCTACGGGCGGCGCCACGTCGGCCCGGGCGATGAGGTCCTGATCACCGCGCTCGAACACCACTCGAACATCGTCCCCTGGCAGATGCTCTGCGAGGAGAAGGGGGCGGCGCTCCGCGTGGCGCCGATCGACACGCGGGGCGAAGTGCGCCTCGACGCCTTCCAGGCGCTCCTGACCGACCGGACGCGGCTGGTCGCCGTCGCGCACGTCTCCAACGCGCTCGGCACGGTCAACCCGATCCGGGAGATGGTCGGCATGGCGCACGAGCGCGGCGTCCCCATCCTGGTCGACGGCGCCCAGGCGGTGCCGCGCCTGCCGGTCGACGTCCAGGACCTCGACTGCGATTTCTACGCGTTCTCCGGCCACAAGGCCTACGGACCGTCCGGCGTCGGCGTGCTCTGGGGACGCGCGAGTCTGCTCGACGCCATGCCGCCCTGGCAGGGCGGCGGGGACATGATCAGCTCCGTCACCTTCGAGAAGACGGCGTACAACGTGCTGCCGTACAAGTTCGAGGCGGGCACGCCGAACATCGCCGGAGTGATCGGACTCGGCGCCGCGATCGACTACATCCGCGCCCTGGGCCTCGATCGGATCGACGCGCACGAGGAGGATCTCCTCACGTACGCAACGCGCCGGGTCGAGGAGATCCCGGGCGTCCGGATCATCGGCACGGCCTCCCGCAAGGCGGCGGTCCTGTCGTTCACCATCGAAGGCGTGCACCCGCACGACATCGGAACGGTCCTGGATCGCCTGGGGGTAGCGGTCCGCACGGGGCACCACTGCGCCCAGCCGGTCATGGACTTCTTCGGCGTCCCGGCGACGGCCAGGGCCTCTTTTGGCCTCTACAACACCCGCGAAGAGGTCGACGTGCTCGTCGCGGGCATTCACGACGTCATTCGGATGTTTCGGTAAGCCCATGTCCTCCGACCTTCGCGAGCTTTACCAGGAGATGATCCTCGACCACGGCAAGCGGCCGCGGAACTTTCGCGAGCTCGCTTCGGCGAACCGCCGCGCGGATGGCTACAACCCGCTCTGCGGCGACCGCGAGACGGTGTACCTGGAGCTCGAGGGTGACGTCGTCCGCGACATCGCGTTCCAGGGCGCAGGCTGCGCGATCTCGACAGCCTCGGCATCGATGATGACGGAGACCCTCAAGGGAAAGAGCCGCCGGCACGCCGAAGCGCTCTTCGAGAGATTTCACGACCTGATCACCGGCCAGTCGAACGCGGCCGCCGACGCGCCCCCTCTGGGTAAGCTCGAGGTCTTTTCCGGGGTGCGCGAGTATCCGGTCCGCATCAAGTGCGCGACTCTTCCGTGGCACACGATGCGGTCCGCGCTCCACGGCGAGGGCCGGACCGTTTCCACCGAGGACGGCGCGGAGGCGTCCCCGAAGGAAGAGCCGAGCGCCGGCTCGCAACCCCCGAAGGTCTGCTGAGGAGGATCCCATGAAGATGCAAAAAGAGGCGACGACGACGCGAGAATTCGAAGCCACGGAGATTCCGAGCGGAATGAAGATCCGCATCCCGGAGGGGACCCCGCTCGCGATCACGCAATCTCTGGGCGGCAGCTACACGGTTCTAACACCCTACGGCTACATGGCCCGCGTGGACGGGTCGGATGCCGACGCGATCGGCGAGGAGATCGCGTCGCCGGATGAGGCCGCCTCCGGAAAGACCCCGGGCGAGCTCGCATGGGACCAGCTCCGCACCTGCTACGACCCGGAGATCCCCGTCAACATCGTCGACCTCGGGCTCGTCTACAAGTGCGAAGTGGTGCCGCGGCCGGACGGCGGGCAACGCGCCGACGTGAGCTTCACGCTGACGGCGCCGGGCTGCGGGATGGGCGACGTCTTGAAGGAAGACATCCGCAAGAAGCTCCTCGCCATCGATGGGATCGAGGAAGCGGACGTGCAGGTTCTCTTCGATCCGCCCTGGAACATGAGCATGATGTCCGACGCGGCGAAGCTGCAGCTGGGGATGATGTGACCCGGGACCGAAAGGAATCGACGCCATGAAACTGAGCTCGCGGGAAGAATACGGGTTGCGCTGTCTCCTGCGCGTCGGGCGCGAGGGCTCCGAAAGCAGCATCACGATTCCGGAGCTCGCCCGGGCGGAAGGCATCTCGGAGGCGAACGTCGCCAAGATGATGCGCGTGCTTCGCCGGGGGGGATTCGTCCGCTCCATCCGCGGGCAGTCGGGCGGTTACAGCCTCGCGCGGCGCCCCGAAGAGATCGCCGTCGGTCACGTTCTCGCGGTGCTCGGCGGCCGCATCTTCGATTCGAACTTCTGCGGCACCCACGCGGGCATCTCGAACCTCTGCACGCACATGGGCGACTGCTCGATCCGCTTCGTCTGGCAGACGATTCAAGGCGCGATCGACGGCGTCCTCGCCCGGCTCTCCCTGAAGGAGCTGCTGCAGAGCGAACGCGAAATGAGCGGTTGGGCCGGGCGAACGGCGACTCTCCCGACGCTCGATACACGAGCCTGATCTCGACAAGCCGCCCGGCCCCGTCCGCACTCCCTGCGGAGACACGGCGCGACGTCCGCGCGCGGAGACGGGAGCGTGGCAGTCGCGCCTCCGCGAAATCGGCGCAGAGGCAGAACGGACGAGTCACCAGCAGGGCGTGCGCCGATTTCGAGGGTCTCCTCCGGGAG
>DATNMZ010000453.1:0-2478 GCA_035602095.1 Thermoanaerobaculia bacterium | reverse complement strand
CCGGTTCGCGAACCTTCCGGCCGTCGTGGACCACTACGACAGCCATCTGGGTCTGAAGCTCACGGACCAGGAGAAGCGGGAGCTGATCGAGTATCTGAAGTCGCTGTAGCAGGCAGATCCTCGCGCCGACTTTGCCCCGCTATTTCACCGCGCCCGTGGTCATGCCGGAGATGAAGTAGTCGAGCGAGAGCGCGTAGAGGATGACCACCGGGACGGAGCCGATGATCGCCGAGGCCATTAGCGGTCCCCAGAAATAGACGTCGCCGCGCACCATCTCGACGGAAATTCCGACCGGGATCGTCCGGTGCGCGGTCGAGCTGATGAAGGTCAGACCGTAGATGTACTCCTGGAAGGAGAGCGTGAACGCGAAGATCCCGGCGGTCAGGATCCCGGGCAGAACGACGGGAATGACGACCTGCCGGAGCATCTGCAGCCGCGTCGCGCCGTCCAGGAGAGCCCTCTCTTCGATCTCCTTGGGCACGCTGCGGAAGAAGCCCATCAGGAGCCAGGTGCAGAACGGGACGGTGAAGGTGGGATACGCGAGGATCAGCGACCAGATCGTGTTGTCCACCTTCAATGCCCCGACGAACTGCGAGAACGGGATGAAGAGGATCGTCGGCGGAATCAGGTAGGTCAGGAAGATCGCGATCCCGATCGCGCGATTGCCCCGGAAACGCAGGCGCGCGAGCCCGTAGGCGGCGGGGACCGAGAGCAGGAGCGTGATGACCACGACGGCCGAGCCGGTCAGGAGGCTCACGCGCATCCACTGATAGAACGGGGTGCTCTTGAGATACCGGTAGTGCGTCAGCGTCGGGCTGTTGACCCGGATCACGCCGATGACCTCGTTGGGGTGCGCGACCGCGCCCGTCGGCACCGTGATCTCCGAGAGTGTCCCGTCGACGGGGCTCTCGATCTTCTGCTCGCCGATGAACGCGATCGGAGCGGGGTTCTGCTCGCTGTCGCTGCGCGTCGTGTGCGCTCCGACGCGGATGTTCCACCGGATGGGCCCCTCCGGGAGCGACGCGGGCACGATGATGTCCTTGTGGTACGGCTTTCCCGTCGTCTTGTCCGTCCGCGAAAACCAGAAGGGATTCGCCTTCAGGTCGTAGAGGTTCGCGTCAGCCTTGAACGACGTGATGACGCCCCAGTAGAAGGGGAAAAGCGCGAAGGCCAGAAAGGGCGCCAGCCCCGCGTACGAGAACACGTGCGGCCGGAGCCGGCGCCAACGGCTCTGCCAGGGAGTCATGTTCGTCAGGCCTCCCGCCGGAGGAACTGGAGCATGAAGAAGACCATCACGGCCATGATCGGGAACATGAACAGGGAAATGGCCGCGCCTTTGCCGAGGTACCCCGCGTTGACCCCGATCTGATAGGCGTACGTCGAGAGCACCTGCGTCTGGTCGTACGGTCCCCCCTTGGTGATGATCCAGATCGTGTTGAAGTCGGTGAAGGAGAAGATGATCGAGAAGAGGAGCGACACGAGGAGAATCGGCCGGACCATGGGCGAGATCACGTAGAAGAAACGCTGGAACGCGTTCGCGCCGTCCAGTCGCGCCCGCTCGATGATCTCGTCGGGAATCGCCGTGAGACCCGCGAGGATCACGATCGTCGTGAACGGAAAGCCGCGCCAGACGTTGACCGCGATCACGGAGAGCATCGCCCAGTTCTTGTCCCCGCGGAAGTTGATGATGTTCGAAGGGGAAAGCATTCCCCAGTGCACGAGGCACCAGTTGATGACGCTGTAGGTGGAGTCGAGGATCCACAACCAGGCCTGCGCGGAGAGCGCGATCGGGATGACCCACGGAATGACGACCAGCCCCCGCAGCAGCCGGCGGCCGCCGAACCGGCGGTTCAAGAGCAGCGCGCAGGGGACTCCGATGAAGAGCTTGATGATCTCGGTGCCGAACGTGTACTTGAACGTGTTCTTGACGGCGAGCGTGAAGTTCGGGTCCTGAACGACCCCCTTGCCGTTGGTCTTGACGCGCGTCCGCGCGGGGACGAGGAGAGCCTCCTTCAGCTCGCGGTCCAGGGTGGCGCGGTCCGCGAACGGCCCGAACGTGACGGGGGAGTCCGAAGCGGCGACGACCCGGTATTTCCCGCCGCCGGCCTCCTGCGCTTTCCACTCGAGGTCGCTCGCGATCGTGCTGCCGAGGAAGGCGGCGTCATCCTCCTTGGGCATCTCGAGGAGCGGAATGCGGCGCCCGGCGACTTCGAGGATCGCGCGGTAACCGTGGGCCGCGCGCTCGGTCGCCACCTTCGCGCTCCCTTTTCCTGCGACGATTTTCCGAGCCTCCGCCTGCGTCGGGACGGTCGCCAGGACGAAGTCGTTCGCGCGGATCTCGTAGTTCTCGACCTTGGAGTAGTTCGCGGGGCCGACGAAAGTCCACGTCTGGTTGCCCGCCTGCGCGTCGGTGAAGCTCATGTACATGGACATGAAGAACGGATACGCGATGAAGATCGCGAGGTACAGGACCGCGGG
>DATNMZ010000452.1:0-3410 GCA_035602095.1 Thermoanaerobaculia bacterium | reverse complement strand
CTTCTAAGAGTTCTTCCGTGGAGTGCGGGTGGCCCTTGCGGCCGTCCCGCGGGCGGGGACGAGCGGGCCGCCCCTGCGGCCGATCCCGCTATCTGGCTTCACGAGCGCCCTCTCGGGGCATCCGGCCGAGAATCGACACGGCGGCCGATTCCCGATAGCATTTCGCGCCATCCGGTTTCCATCTTGAGCTTTTCGCTGTTTTTCGCGCTTCTGCTCGCCAGCTGCCCGGCCGCGCCGCCCGCGCCCTCGGCGGGGACGGTGTATTCGTCGCACCTGATGGTGGATCAGGAAGTCACGGTGGGCTCCCGGATCACGGGGATCATCGAGACGATCCTGGTCGACCGGGGCACTCACGTCGTCAAGGGTCAGACCCTCGCGAATCTGGACCCCCGGGAGCTCGACGCGGATGTGCGGCAGGCGAAGGCGGACATGGAGCTGAAGAAGGTCGAATTCGAGCGGGCGCAGGCGCTTTCCTCGGGCAACGTCGTGAGCAAGGCGGACCTCGATGCGACGCGCGCCCGTTACGCGGTCGCGGTGGCGGCGTTCGAAAAAGCGAAGACGCTGCGCGACTATGCCGTCATCCGGGCGCCCTTCTCCGGAGTCGTCACGGAAAAAATCGCGCGCGTGGGGCAGAAGGTCATCGACATCCAGAACCAGCCGCTCTTCAAAGTCACCGCTTTCGAGCCCCTGCTCGCCCGGATCTACGTGCCGGACAAGGAGATCGGGACGATCCACCGGGGCGACGCCGTCGAGATCGTCCCGACGAATTTCCCTCGGGAGCGCGCGACCGGGAAGATCGAGTACATCAGCCCGACCGTGGACGCAGGAAGCGGGACGGTCGAGGTCATCATCCGGGTCCGCCGCGACGCCGCCCAGCCGATGCTGCGCCCCGGCGTGGCCGTCCAGGTCCGACTGCCTGGCCCGCGCCGATCGTGACCCCGGCCGCCCGGCGCCGGTCCGTCCCGCTGCGCTCCGCGCTCGACAGCGTCCTGATTCACGACATCCGCAACGTGGGGTTCCGCCTTCAGATGTTGAGGTCGAACCTCGACGAGCACTACGGCAACCCCGATTTCAAGCTCTCCGTCGAAGAACTCTTGAGCGCCACGATCGACCGGCTCGACGGGATCGTCCGGCGCTGGTCGGGGCAGGACACCGAGGTTCTCATCAAGGTCGAGCTCGACTTGAACGGGATCCTCCGGGAGATCGCCGGGGGAGCGACTCGCCGCGGCGCACGGCTCGCGCCGGGGGAGTCTTCCCGCCTGCCGGTGCTGTCGCTGGCCCTCGGGGCGATTCCTCCCGTCTGGGGAGATCCGTATTTTCTACGAGACGCGCTGGCGAGCCTGATCGAGAACGCCCTCGAAGCCGCGGCGCCCGCGGGCAAGGTCTTGATCCGCAGCTTCCCCCGCGGCTCCGGGACGCGCCTGCGCGCAATTCTCGAGATCATCGACAACGGCGAGGGGATGTCGCCGCAGTTCGTCTCCGATCGCCTCTTCCGCCCGTTCCAGACGACGAAGCCCGACGGCGTGGGACTCGGAGTCTTTACAGCCAGTCAGATCGTCCGACACCATGGCGGAAGGATCCGCGTGCGCAGCCAGGCGGGCGAAGGCACGGTCGTGCGCGTCTCCTTTTCCGCCGCGCGGCCGGAACCGTGAGCCCCCCGAACCGGCCGCTCGGCCGCGTCCTCGTGGTCGAGGACGATCCCATCCTGCTCGACCAGCTCACCTGGGCGTTGAAGGGCTCCTTCGACGTCGTGGGTGCGAAAGACGCGGACGCCGGCCGCGCGCTCTTGGGCTCGGAGCCGGACCTGTTCCTGTTCGATCTGCGGCTGCCCCCCACCGGCCGCGTGGAGGAAGGCTTCGCGCTGCTCGAGGAAACTCGCCGGCGGAATCCGGACGCGACGGTCGTGATGATGTCCGGGGAGTCGGACCGGAGCGCGGCGCTGCACTCGATCGAGCTCGGGGCCTTCGATTTCTTTCGCAAGCCGCTCGATCCCGCCGAAGTGCTCGTCATCCTGAAGCGGGCGCTGGAACGCCGGCGGCTGATCGTCGAAAACCGCGAGCTGCGCGAGGGCGCGCGCGAGCAGAAATCCTTCGACCGGCTGATCGGGGAGAGCCCCGGAATGCGGAGGCTGTTTCGCGAGATCGAGCGGGTCGCGCCTTCGGACGCCTCCGTGCTGATCGAGGGGGAGAGCGGCACCGGCAAAGAGCTCGTCGCGCACTCCATCCACGAGCGAAGCGCGCGGGCCGGCCGGCCTTTCATCGCCGTCAACGCCTCGGGGTTTCCCGACACGCTCGCCGAGTCCGAGCTCTTCGGGCACGAGCGCGGGGCGTTCACCGGCGCCGTCGCGTCCCGGCCCGGCCGGTTCGAGCTGGCGCATACCGGGACCCTCTTCCTGGACGAGATCGGGACCCTCTCGCCCGCTGTACAGGCGAAGTTGCTTCGCGTTCTCGAGTCCCACGAGGTCGAGCGCGTCGGCGGGCGGCGGACCGTCTCCGTCGACTTTCGCCTGATCTCCGCGACCAATGAAGACCTCGAGGCGCGGGTCGCGGCGGGCGCGTTCCGGGAGGACCTCTTCTATCGGATCAACACCGCGCCCATCCGAATCCCGCCGTTGCGCGACCGGGGAGACGACGTTGCCCTGCTCGCGGAGCATTTTCTCGCGCGGTTTGGCGCGCGGCATCGCCGGCCGGACATGACGATCCCTCCCTCCGTGCTGGAGCGCCTCCGGCGGCATCCCTGGAAGGGCAACGTGCGCGAGCTCGAGCACGTCGTCGAGATGCTGGTGCTGTTTTCGGAATCCGGCGCCATAACGGAGGGGGATCTCCCGCGCGTCTTCCGGACGGAACCTTCGCCCGCGGCGGCCGGTCCCGTCTCGTTTTCCGACGCGGTGCGGGATTTCGAGCGCAAGCTGCTCGCGCAGGCCATCGATCAGGCGGGAGGCGTCAAGGCGCAGGCGGCCCGGCGCCTCGGCCTCGATGCGAATCAGATCAAGTACCTGTGCCGCAAGCACGGGCTGTAGGCTCCGACCGGGTGAAAATTTCAGCCTCGGTTTGAAAATTCAACCGCTTGCGCGGGATGGCTGCCTGAACAAACCCTTGTCCCTCAGCAGGTTGTGGAATTGACCCTCCTGGTCCCACATTTGCGATACAGATGGTCAAACAGGAGGAACACCACATGGCTAACGAAGTCCGGATCAAGCTCACGGAGGCTCAGAGGGCAAAGATCAAGTCGGCAACCGGGAAGGTCATGACCGAGATTCGCGTCGGCAGCGTCGGAAACAACCCGGCCGTCTCGACGTCGAAGAAGTCGATCTCGGCGCGCGCGATGCGCGATGACTCGGCGAGGGTCGCCTCCGCTCGTGCGCTGCGCGATGACTCGACGAGGGTCGCCTCCGCTCGCGCGATGCGCGA
>DATNMZ010000451.1:0-3949 GCA_035602095.1 Thermoanaerobaculia bacterium | reverse complement strand
CCCGCCGCAGCGGCGCGACCCTTCTCACCCTGACCGTCTCCTGGTCGCAATGCGAAACGGCGCCCGGCCAGTTCCGGATCGGCGAGATTCTCCGCGCCGCCCGGCTGCTCCGGCAGTCCGGCGCGACCCTGCATCTCGATCTGCCGCTGGTCTCCCTCCGGCTCAAAGACGTGCCCTCCGATCTTGCCTCGACCGCGTTCGACGATCCACGGCTCTCGACGCGGCTCGGGCGCCTCCTCGATGCTCTGGAGCCGGGGCTCCTCGACGCCTCGACGCTTTCGCTCGGCTATGCCGCCGAGACCTACTTCTCCGAGCGCCCGGACGAGCTGCGCGCGTATCGGCTGCTCTTCGACGGGGCTGTCGACTTCCTGAAGAAGAAGGTGCCCCATCTCCGGGTCGGCGTCACGACGGCGGCGCCGACAGAGAGCCCGGCGCCGTCGGTCGCCGCGGCGCTCCACCAGAGGAGCCCCGTCCTGTTCTACCTCTACGCCCCTTTCGAGCGGGAGAAACCTTTTGTTCACCGCACGCCGGAGTCCCTCGATCGCGACTGGAAGACGCTGCTTTCGAGCGCCGCGGGCCGGCCCATCGCCTTCTCCGAAGTGAGCTACTCCTCGGCGAAGGAGAACGGCTCGAGCCGGGAGCTCCAGGCGGAGTTCGTCGCGCGCCTGAAGCGCTTCGTCGCCGCCTCCGACGGCAGCCGCCTGCTCTTCGCGCGCTACGCGACGTGGCGCGATTCGCCGGCCCCGGCCCCGTCCACGCCGCCGGCGGCCGCGAACCCCGTCGCGGAACGCCGCGCGGCATTCCTCGCGCACCGCGGCCTTCAGACCGAAAAAGGCTCGCCAAAGCCCGCGTGGCTACAATGGATCAAACCGTGATCCGGACACCTATCGATCCAGTCGAGGCGCTTTCGCCGCGCGAGGCCGAGCACCGGCTCGGCCGACGTTCATGACTTCGCCGGTCAGTCTGGAACGCTTCATCCTCGAGGGGCAGCACGAGCATCCCCAGGCGACCGGGGAGCTCTCGCTCCTTCTCATGCGGTTCGGAGCCGCGGGCAAGCGGATTGCGCGGGAGCTGGCGCTGGCCGGACTTCGCAAGATGCACGGATCGGCGCACTCCGCCAATCCGTCCGGCGAAGAGCAGACGAAGCTCGACATGGTCGCCAACGAGATCCTGCTCGAGACGTTCGACTACGGGGGCCTCGTCTCGCTCGCCGCGTCCGAGGAGCTCGAGGAACCCCGGGTGTACACGGGCGGCTCCGAGGAGGGCAAGTACGCCGTGCTGTTCGACCCCATGGACGGGTCGTCGAACATCGACGTGAACGGCTCGCTCGGCACCATCTTCTCCATCCGGCGCCGCCGCGGCGCCGACGTGGACGATCTCCTCCGGCCGGGCGGGGAACAGGTCGCGGCCGGCTACATTCATTTCGGGCCCGCGGTTCTTCTCGTCTACACGTCGGGGCAAGCCGTCCACCTCTTCACTCTCGACCCGTCGATCGGCGAGTTCCTCCTGACCGAGCGTGCGGTTCGAATGCCGGCGCGGGGGCGTGGGTATGCCGCCAACGAGGGCCGGTCGCAAGGTTGGCCGCCCGGCGTGCGCGCGTTCGTCGAGTACTTGAAGGAGAAGGACCCGGAGAGCGGGCGGCCCTACTCGACCCGGTATTCCGGCTCGCTCGTCGCGGATTTCCACCGGATCCTGCTCGAGGGGGGGATCTATTTCTATCCTCCGGATCTCTCCCCGAAAGGAAAAGCCGGCGGGAAGCTGCGCGTGCTCTACGAGTGTCACCCGCTCGCGCTGCTGGCGAAGATCTCCGGAGGAGGTGCGACGACGGGCTCGGCCCCCATCCTGGACGTCGTCCCCGACTCGCTCCACGCCCGAACGCCGTTCGCCATTGGCAGCGCGGCCGAGGTGGCGCTGTACGAGCGATTTTCGCGGGGCCAGGGGCCACCCGTCGAGTGAGCCGGGAAACGGGAAACGGGAAACGGAAACCCGTTAGGCGTTAAGCGTGAGGCGTGAGGCGCGGGACGAACCGCGGGACGAAGCCGGGAAACGGTAGACGGTAGACGGGAGACGACCGGTTACGCGAACTGAGAACTGAGAACTGACAACTGAAAACTACACATTAAACTTGAACAGCATCACGTCTCCGTCCTGGACGACGTAGTCGCGCCCCTCCTGCCGGACTAGGCCCTTCTCGCGCGCGGCGGCCATCGAGCCGCTGGCGGCGAGATCGTCGTAGGAGACGGTCTCCGCCTTGATGAAGCCCTTCTCGAAGTCGGAGTGGATGACGCCGGCGGCGTTCGGCGCCGTGTCGCCCGCGTGGATCGTCCACGCTCGAGCCTCCTTCTCGCTCGCCGTGAAGTACGTCCGGAGCCCGAGGAGGTGGTAGGCCGCCCGGATGAGGGCGCCGACGCCCGACTCCGAGACGCCGAGCCCGGCGAGATATTCGCGGGCGTCGGATTCGGACAGGTCCGCCAGCTCGGCCTCGATCTGCGCGGAGATGACCACCGCCTCGGCGCCGGAGTGCGTCTCGGCGTACCTTCGGACCGCCCGCACGTGCAGCAGCGAGTCCGCCGCCGCGAGCGCGTCCTCCGAGACGTTCGCCACGAAAAGAGTCGGTTTCGAGGTCAGGAGAAAGAGCCGCGCGACGGCGGCCCGCTCGTCCTCGTCCGATAAAGCGAGCGTCAGGGCGGGCTTGCCCGCGTTCAAGTGCGGCAGCAGCTTGTCGGACGCGGCGACGGTCGCCTTCGCCTCCTTGTCTCCGCCGCGCGCGATCCGCTCCGCCTTGTCGCGCGCCCTCGTCACCGTTTCGAGATCGGCCAGCGCGAGCTCCGTCGAAACCGTCTCGATGTCGGAGACCGGATCGAGGGCGCCGGCGACGTGCACGACGTCGCGGTCCTCGAAGCAGCGGACGACTTGAACGACCGCATCCACCTCGCGGATGTGCTGGAGGAACTTGTTCCCCAGGCCTTCGCCCTTCGAGGCGCCCCGCACGAGTCCGGCGATGTCCACGAACTCGATTGCCGCGGGGACGATCTTGTTCGTCTTCACGATCCGGGCGAGGGGCTCGAGCCGCGCGTCGGGGACGGTGACGACGCCCACGTTCGGCTCGATCGTGCAGAACGGGTAGTTAGCGGCCTCCGCGTTGCGGGTCCGGGTCAGGGCGTTGAAGAGAGTGGACTTGCCGACGTTCGGCAGCCCGACGATTCCGGCGCGCAGCATTTTGGGAAGTTATCAGTTACGAGCTGTCAGCCGTCAGCTGTCAGCCGTCAGCGGGGGAGAGGACTCTCCCTTATCATCCGGCGCGATGGCGCGATGGACTGCCGTGCTCCTGCTCGGGATACCCGTCGCGTTTCTGGCGCACGGGCGGGCCGGCCTGGAGTGGATCACGTTCGCGGGATCCGCTCTCTCGCTCGTCCCGCTCGCCCTCGCGATCCGCGTGGGGACGGAGCACCTCGCCGCGAGGCTCGGCTTGGGCCTGGGCGGTCTTCTCAACGCGACCTTCGCGAACGCAGCGGAGTTCATCATCACGATCTTCGCGCTGCGCGAAGGTCTGACCGACCTCGTCAAGGCCTCGATCGTCGGATCGATTCTGTCCAACTCGCTTCTCGGGCTGGGGCTCGCTGCGATCGTCGGCGGCGCGCGGCACGGCACACAGCGGTTTCACATCGGGCCGGTCCGCCGCGCGGCCACGATGTTGATTCTCGCCGTGTCGGCCATGGCGCTGCCCGCCGTCTTCGCGCAATCGGAACGCAGTTTCTTCCTCCAGGAGGAGGTCTCCGTCGGCATCGCGGTCCTTCTGCTCGCCACGTACGCGGCGTATCTGGTCTATTCGCACGGTCCGCATGGGCGGCGCTCGGACGCGGACCTCGCCGGACACGCGACTCTCGAGCCGAAGGCCGGAGCAAAGGACCCGGAAGGAGGGACGCCGGCGAGTGGCAGGTGGGGGCTC
>DATNMZ010000450.1:0-8898 GCA_035602095.1 Thermoanaerobaculia bacterium | reverse complement strand
GGACCGGCCTCCCCGACCGCGCGGAGGATCTGGTCGCCCGCGGCGAGCCTCGTCGGAAGGGAGAGCCGGCCGGCCGCGGCGAGGCCTCCGGCGACGCAGAGATAGGAGTAAACACCCGACCGGACGGGGCCGAGAACGAGCTTCGAGCCCCGGAAGATCCGGAAGGGGGCGCCGCCCGCGACGGCACGGCCGTCCAGGGCGGCATCGCACGGCGCTCCGGAGAGGACGAGAGTCGCGTCCGCGAGAGCTTCGAGCTCCGGCCCCGCGACCGCGAATTCGAGCGCCTCCGCCCCGGGCGGGTTTCCCGCCAGCGCGTTTCCCGCCGCGAGCGACTCCATGTCCATGGCGCCCGAGGGCGGCAGGCCGAACGCGCCGCGGCCGGAGAACGGCGCTCCGCAGACGACACTCCAGAGTCCCGCCGTCGCGAGGCGAAAGAGCGGGATGCCGGCGGGGGAAGGCGCGCCCCGAAGAGGTGGCAGCGCGGCCAGCGACTTCGCGAACCCCTCCGGAGTCTCACGGTCGAAGCGCACCCGATCGCCTGGGAGAAGGAGCGATGGCGGCTGCGCCGCGGGGTCGAAGAGCCGCGCCGCGGCGCGCCCAATGAGGTTCCAACCTCCCGGGCCGTCCGCGGGGTACACGCCGGAATAGAAACCGGCGACGGCGAGGCTCCCTCCGGATACCCGCGGCCTCGGGGTCGCGAGCCGCGGCGCCGTAAGCTCGGAGGGCAGGCCGGTCAGGTACGCGAAACCGGGAGCGAAGCCGAGAAACGCGACGCGGTAGAGGGCCGAGGCGTGGCGCCGCTCCGCCTCTTCGACCGAAAGGCCCGCGCGCCGGGCGAGGGCGGTCAGATCCGGTCCCGACTCGCCGCCATAGACGACGGGAATCCGATGCTCGCGCGTCTCCGCGGCTCGAGCGGCGGCCGGCGGCGCCGCCGCGATCCGTCGCGAAAGCGCGTCGTGGGAGAGACGGCGCGGCTCGAACGCGCAGAAGAGCGTTCGGGCGCCCGGGACGGCGTCGTGGAGTCCTTCCGGCGCCTTCTCTCGCAGGAACGCGCCGAGCCCGACCGCCGCCCGGCTGGCTTCCTCGTCCGCTGCCTCGGGATACTCGACGAGGAGCGCGCCGTCGACGAGGTGCCGGATCCGCGGGGAAAGCGCGCTCAACCGTTCAGACCGCGAGCTCGCCAGAGAAAATAAACCGGCACGCCGCTCGCGACGA
The DNA here is from genome assembly GCA_035602095.1 of Thermoanaerobaculia bacterium. Lineage (GTDB taxonomy): Bacteria > Acidobacteriota > Thermoanaerobaculia > UBA5066 > Gp7-AA6 > JALYUA01. The sequence goes on along the minus strand of DATNMZ010000450.1, from coordinate 7,683 downwards.
TCGCGTAGCCCGGCCAGGTGGTGCCCGGGTTTCCGGCGAGGAGGATGACGATCAGCACCGCGCCGGCCGCCGCGTAAAGGATGGGGAGTCCGGGATAACCCGGCGCGCGGAACGGACGCGGCCACTCGGGCCGGCGGCGGCGGAGAACGATGACGGCGAGAACGAGCATCACGTAAAAGAGGATGTCGACCGAGATCACGTATTTCAGTAGCTTGCCGTAGTCGCCCGAGAGCACCAGGACGCCGGACCAGATTCCCTGGCCGACGAGCGCCGCGGCGGGCACGGAGGCCCGGTTGACTGTGGCCAGACGGCGGAAAAAGAGCCCGTCGCGCGCCATCGCAAACGCGACGCGGGCGCCGGAGAGGATCAGGCCGTTGACGCAGCCGAAGGTGGAGACCATGATCGCGGCCGCGGTCACGGCGGCCGCGCGAGGCCCGAAGATCGCGGTCGCGGCCGCCGTCCCGACCCGGTCGGCCGGAGCGTGCTGGATCCCGGCCAGCGGAAGCACGTTCTCGTAGGCGACGTTGGCAGCGACGTAGAGGGCCGTCACGATCAGGCAGCCCACCAGAAGCGCGAGCGGAAGCGTCCGTTCCGGATGGCGCACCTCCTCGCCGGCAAAGGCCACGTTGTTCCATGCGGACTGGGAAAAGAGCGGCCCCACCATCGCCGTTCCGAGCGCCGCGACCAGAGCCAGGCCGGTCAACGAGGCGCCCGCCGGAGAAACGGCGGTCCAGAAGCCGGGGGCGCGGAGCGCGGAGTCGGGCCGCCCGCCGAGAACGAGACCGAGCGCGGTCAGAGCGAGGAGCGCGGCGAGCTTGGCCGCCGTGAAGACGTTCTGTGTTCCCGTTCCCGTGCGCAGACCCGTGGCGTTCGTCGCCGTCAGCAGGGCGATCACGGCGAGGGCAACCGCCTGCGCGGGCGAAACGCGGAGCGGTCCGACCGCCAGGAGGGCGCGGTCCGCGGAGACGGCCGGCCAGAGAACGCCGAGAAATTTGGCAAACGCCACCGCGACCGCGGCGATCGTTCCCGATTGGATGACGAGGAAGAGCGCCCAGCCGAAGAGGAACCCCACGAGCGGCCCGTAGGCTTCGCGAAAGAACACGTACTGCCCGCCCGCCTTCGGAAGCATCGCGGCGAGCTCCGAGCAGGAGAGCGCCGCGACCATCGTCAGGATCCCGGCAATGGCCCAGGCGGCGAGCAGCCACCCCGCCGACCCGAGCACGCGGGCGCTCTCGGCGGACACGATGAAGATCCCGGACCCGATCATCGATCCGACCACGAGGGCCGTCGCGTCGAAGAGGCCGATGCCCCTCAGAAGTCCCGGCGACTTCACGGCTCGGGACGAACGGGCGGAATGCGCCGGTGCAGCCGCATCTCCACTTTTTCCACGACCCGCAGCGTCAGCCAGCCGAGCGCCGTCACCCCGCCGGCGAGGATGCCCTGGCCCAGGGCCACGCACGTACCGAGCGCGGCGACGAAGAGCAGCGAGGCCGCCGTGGTCAGTCCCTCGACTTCCTCGCTCGGCGACGAGCCGGAGCCGGGAGAGCGGTGGAGGATCGTTCCGGCGCCGAGGAATCCGACGGCGGTGACGACCGCCTGGATCACGACGACGGGATCGACGCGGACGAGAGGGTAATCGCTGGAGCCTGCGAAGCGGCGCACGATGGTGAACGCGAGGCCGACGAGGAGGGCCGCCGCTCCGGACACGAGCATGTGTGTGCGAAGCCCCGCCGGCTTCCGGGCGAGCTCTCGCTCGGCGCCGATGACCGCGGCGAGCGCCATCGCGAGGGCCACCTGCCCGAGGATCCGGAGCTGCTCCTGCCACTCCACGGCTAATCTCCGCCCGTCCCGATCGCTCGGGCCATGTCCACGGCCCGGAAGACACCCCATCCGGTGACGACCCGATCGCCGCGGCTGAACATTGGGCGCCTCCGGCCGGAAAGCTTACCCCCGGCCCCGGCGCCACACGGCCGCGAGCGCGCTGGAAGAGGGACATTCGGGCCGGCGCGTTTCCGGGCGAGGCGGCTCCCGCTCAAAATGTCCGCCTGACGGATCGAGAGAACCGGCGTCTAAAGAAGAGGCGAACTTCCGCCGGGATGGCGCGTAACAGTCGATAGGCGGGCACGGTCGAACCGATTGCGAGGCGGGATTGCCGCGCTCGGTTCTCTTCGTTTTCTCGGGGGTTTCGCATGCGAAAGCTCTTCAAGATCCTGGTCTGGCTCGTCGTGCTGGTCGCAGTGGCGGGAGGCCTTTACGCCTGGGCCCGCTCCTCGAAAGGGGACAAGGACGGCAACAAGCTCGTTGCCGTCGAGAAGGGGGCCATCACCGAGAAGGCAATCGCGGTCGGCCAGATCCAGCCGAGGCAGAAGTTCCAGGTCAAGTCCAAGATCCCGGGAATCATCAAGCGCTGCAGCGTCAACGTCGGTGACCGCGTCCGGGCGGGCGACGCGCTCTTCGAGATCGGCCCCGACCCCACTCCCCAGGAGCTCACCGACGTGGACCGGACGGTCGATTCCTCCCAGGCCTCCTTCTCGCGTGCGAAGGCGGACTACGAGCGAGCGATCGAGCTCTCGCGATCCGGCGTTGTCCCGAAATCGGATCTCGACTCGAAGCGGGAGTCCTTCGAGCTCGCGAAGATCGCCGTCGCCCGGGCCGAGCAGGGGCGCGACTTGACGCGCAAGGGCCGCGTCTCGACCGCAAACGTAACCATCGAGTCCATCATCCGAGCTCCGGCCGCCGGCACGATCCTGACCCGGGTCGTCAACCCGGGCGATCCGGTGACCCCGCTCACGTCCTATCAGCCGGGCACCGAGCTCGCGACGATCGCCGACATGACCGATCTCATCTTCAAGGGGACGGTCGACGAGATCGACGTCGGAAAGCTGCGCGTCGGCCTTCCCGCGCGGATCAAGGTCGGCGCCCTGCCGACGGACGTGGTCACCGGCCAGGTCGCGCGCATCGCGCCGCAGGCGCAGCAGAAGGAGGGCTCGACGCTCTTCGACGTCGAGATCGAGCTCGACCCCTCCACCCGCATCGTGCTGCGTGCCGGGTATTCCGCCAACGCGGACCTGATCATCCGCGAGAAGAAGGACGTTCTCGTCCTGCCGGAGCGCGTCGTGATCTTCGAAGACGGCGGCAAGAAGACCTTCGTCGAGGTCCCCGGCGGGAAGGAAAAGGATGAGCCGAAGAAGATCGAGGTCAAGCTCGGAATCTCGGACGGCATGAACGTCGAGGTCGCGTCCGGGCTCGAGAAGGGCTCGAAGGTGGTCGAGCGGCCGCCGAAGAAGATCAGCTAAAGAGAAAGTCGTCAGTTATCAGTTGTCAGTTGTCAGTTATTCCTTGATCAGCAATCGAGCGAAACTGGCCACAGTCCGCTATCGGAACTGAAGACTGATAACTGATAACTGAGAACTTCGCATGAAAGAAACGCTCCGCCAGCTCTTCCGCGACGTGCGCAGCCAGAAGCTGCGGACCTCGCTGACGATCTTCGGGATCGTCTGGGGCACCGTCGCCGTGACGCTGCTGCTCGCGTTCGGGCGCGGGCTCCACAAGCAGATGATCAAGAACTCCGCCGGAATCGGAGACCGCATCGCGATCGCGTGGCCGAGTCTGACCTCGATCCCGTTCGAGGGCCTGGGGCGGGGCCGGCGCATCCGGGTCCGCGAGGAACAGATCGAGGCCATCCGCCGCCAGACGCCCGGAATCGTCGCCATTTCGAGCGAGTACAGCGACACGTTGAAGCTCCACTACGGGATGAAGACCGTCGCGATCGACTGCTCGGGCGTCGACTCTTCCTTCGGCGCGATGCGCAACCTGATCCCGCAGGCGGGCGGACGTTTCGTGAATCCCATCGATGTGCGGGAACGGCGGCGCGTCCTCTTCCTCGGAGACAAGATTGCCCGCGACATCTTCGGAAAGTCTCCGGCCGTGGGCAAGTCCGTGCTGTACGGCGGGTCTCCTTTCCTCGTGGTGGGCGTCCTCCAGGAGAAGGTTCAGAACTCGAGCTACAACAGCCGCGACGAGGGGCGAGCCTACATGCCCGGAACGACCTTTCGCGCGCTGACGGGCGCCAAGTACGTCAACAACTTCATCTACCAGCCCGTTTCGCCTGCGCAATCCGAATCGGTGACCGAGGCGGTGCGCGCGACGCTGGCGCGCGCGCTGCGGTTCGACCCGAAGGACAAAGAGGCGCTCTCCGTCTGGGACACGGCCGAGCAATTCAAGTTTCTCGACGTCTTCTTCTTGTCGTTTCGCCTTTTCCTCGGCATCGTCGGCTGCTTCACGCTCGTCGTCGGCGGCATCGGCGTCTCCAACATCATGAACGTCGTCGTCGAGGAGCGCATGAAGGAGATCGGCATCAAGATGGCGCTCGGCGCGCGGCAGGGATGGATCCTGCGGCAGTTTCTCCTCGAGACGATCCTCATCACGGCCGTGGGGGGCGCGATCGGATTCGCGATTTCCTTCGCGATCTGTTTCGCGGTTCCGAAGCTCGGCGCCACGGAGTTCGTCGGGGATCCCGAGATCTCCCTCTCCGTAGCCGCGCTGACGGCTCTGGTCCTCGGGGCAACGGGGCTCCTCGCCGGCTATTTCCCCGCGAAGGAGGCGTCGCGGCTCGACCCCGTCGTGGCGATGAAGCTATGAGGCGGCGCGCTTGAGGCGGAAAGACCTGGGCATCGTCCTCCATCTCTTCCTGGGCTCCGCGCGGCTTCAGAAGAAGCGCGCGGCCCTGACGATCGCCTCCATCGCCTGGGGAACCGTCACGATTCTGCTCCTTCTCGCCTTCGGGGAGGGCTTGAAGCGACAGTTCGCCCGCAACGACCGGGCGATGGGCGAAAATCTCGCCATCTGCTGGCCGGGCGAGACCTCGAAGATCTGGAAGGGTCTGCCGGAGGGGCGGCCCGTCAAGCCGCGGATCGACGACATTCCCATCCTCGCGAAGCGCATGCCGGACGTCCAGGTCTGGGGGGAGATGAACAGCAGCCGCACGCTCCTCCAGTACGCGCGCAAGACGGTCAACGGGCGCGTCATCGGCGCGAACTTCGCCTATGGGGATCCTCGCAAGCACTATCCCCGCCCGGGCGGGCGCTTCTTCGGGCCGCAGGACGAGGAGCAGAAGCGGCGCGTCGCGTTCCTCGGTTACGAGATCGCGGAGGACATCTTCGGAAAGGAAGACCCCGTCGGGAAAACCCTGCTCTTGAACAGCTCCCCCTTCACCGTCATCGGCATCATGCAGAAGAAGACGCAGACGAGCGCGTACGGCGGGCAGGACAGGAATCACGTCGTCATTCCGATCACCACCTTCCGCGCCCTCTTCGGCCGCGACCGCCTGAACGTGGTCGTTCTGCACACGGAGACGGAAGGCGAGATGGACGACGCGATCGACCGCATGAAGCAGTTCTTCGGCGCGAAGTACTCCTTCGATCCGAAGGACGAACGCGTCTTCGGAATCTGGAACACCGTCAAGGGGCAGCGCATCTCGGCGAAGATCTTCCTCGGCATGGAAATATTCTTCGGAATCATCGGGGCGCTGACTCTCATCATCGGCTGCGTGGGTGTCGCGAACATCATGTACGCCGTCGTCAAGGAGCGGACCCGCGAGATCGGCGTCAAGATGGCGCTCGGCGCGCGCCGCGGCTGGATCACGGGACCCTTCATCCTCGAGGGTCTCGTTTACACGCTGCTCGGCGGCCTCGCGGGTTCCGTCATCGCCATCCTGATCGTGACCGTGCTCGGCCTCTTGCCGCAGGAGAAGCTGAAGGTGCTGGAGTTCATGGGCCAGCCGACGCTGTCCTGGCCCATCGGGGCGGCGACGGTGGCGATTCTCGGAACGGCAGGATTGCTCGCCGGATATTTCCCCGCGCGCCGGGCCGCCGCGATCGACCCGGCCGCGACGCTGAGGTACGAATGAGCCAGAGACGCATCGAGCCCGCGACCGACACCGCCGAGATCATCCACATGCGGGGGATCCGGAAGGTGTACGACACCGGCAAGATCAAGGTCGAGGCCCTGACGGAGATCGATCTGTCCGTCACGCCCGGAGAGTTCGTGGCGATCGTCGGCCCGTCGGGCTCGGGCAAGTCCACTCTGATGAATCTGATCGGCTGTCTCGACACGCCGACGGACGGTCGGTACCGGCTGGGCGGCGAGGACGTCGCGAAGCTCGACCGCGATGAGCTCGCGGACGTGCGCAACCGCCGCGTCGGCTTCGTGTTCCAGGGCTTCAACCTTCTGCCGCAAATCACGGCGTTCGAGAACGTCGAGATGCCGCTCGTATTCGGCGGTGTCGGCGTTCCGGAGCGCCGGCGGCGCGTCGTTGAGCTCATGGACCGCGTGGGGCTCGGCGACCGAATGGAGCACAAGCCGACGGAGCTCTCGGGTGGCCAGATGCAGCGCGTCGCGATCGCGCGGGCCCTGGCGATGCAGCCGGACGTCGTCCTCGCCGACGAGCCGACCGGTAACCTCGACACGACCGCGGGAGGCGACATCATGCAGCTCTTCACCGACCTCTGGAAGCAGGGCCGGACGCTCGTCGTCATCACCCACGACATGACGCTCGCCCGCCGCGCCGGCCGGATCGTCGAGATGCGGGACGGCCGGATCATCCGGGACACTTCGGCGGAAGTGGCGTGAAAGCTCGGACACGCCCCCTTGCGCTCGCCGTTTTCGCGATGGCCGCCTCCATGGCCGGCTCCGCGCCGTGCCCGACGGACGAGGCGATCGGGATCTTCGAAGCGCGCCGGTTCGCCGAGGCCCGTGCGATGCTCGAACCGTGCTCGCCGACGGACGCCCGGGCGGCGCTGTACGTCGGCCGAGCTCACCTGGCCGAGCGAAACGTCGACCGCGCGATCGAAACGTTCGAAAAGGCCGCCGCGCTCGATCCAAAAGGCGCGGAGCCGCAGCTCTGGCTGGGGCGAGCGTACGGCCAGAAAGCCATGAAGGCGAACATCCTTCAACAGGCGTCCCTCGCCGGCAAGGTCCGCAAGGCATTCGAGCGTGCCGTGCAGCTTGACCCGGCGAACAGCGACGCGCGCCTGTCGCTGATCGACTATTACCTGCTGGCGCCGGGGATCATGGGCGGAAGCGTCGCAAAGGCCCGCGAACAGGCGGTGGAGATCCGCCGCCGCGACGCGCTGAAAGGCTTTCAGGCGGCCGGCCGGATCGCCGAGCACGAAAAGAAGTGGGACGCGGCGCTCTCGGAGTACGAGCGGGCGGCCCGCGAGTTTCCGCAGCGAAAAGAGCCCTACATCTGGCGGGCGAACGTAGCGGCGCAACAGAAGGACTACGCGCGGGCGTTCGACACGCTGGAAGCCCTGCAGAAGGCGCAGCCCTCCGATCCGACCGTGGACTACTCGATCGGCCGCCTGGGAGCGCAGACCGGAGAGCGCCTCGACCGCGCCGAGGAGGGCCTGAAGCGATACCTCCAGCACGAGCCGGGGCACGACGAGCCCGCTCTCTCTTCCGCGCATTTCCAGCTCGGCGTCCTGTACGACAAGAGGGGAAACCGCGAGCTCGCCCGCAAGGAGTACCAGCGGACGCTCGAGCTCGAGCCGTCGCACTCGGGGGCCCGGGAGGCGCTCGCCAAGAAGTAGTCGTCAGTTGTCAGCTATCAGTTGTCAGTTTCATCTATCAACGAATAGCTAATCGAGACGGCGGTGTCGGAGAATCCTGACGGGCTGACCGGCT
>DATNMZ010000449.1:0-3032 GCA_035602095.1 Thermoanaerobaculia bacterium | reverse complement strand
ACCGGATCGCGCGGCGCCTGGCTTCCGAGATCACTCATCGGCTCTCTCGCGTGGCCGTCGCGAATTAGCCCGGACCGGAATCAAGGAGCAAGGCTTTGACCATCCTCGGGAACACTCTCGCCCTCATCGTGGTCCTCTCGGTGCTCGTCGTGGCGCACGAGTTCGGCCACTTCGCCGTTGCCAAGTTTTTCCGATTTCCCGTCGAGGTCTTCTCGGTCGGTTTCGGCAAGCGGCTCTTCGGATTCAAACGACGCGGCACGGATTACCGCGTTTCCGCGATCCCGCTCGGCGGTTATGTGCGTGTCGTCGGTCTCGGTCCGGACGAATCGACCCTCGCCGAAGGCAGCTCCACGGCGGCGCCGCCCGTCGGGAAGCGGTGGCAGCGCGGGCTCATCCTGCTCGCCGGCCCGGGAATGAATTTCGTCCTGGCGCTCGCGCTCCACACGGCGGTGTTTGCCCTGGGCGTGCGCGTGCCCGCCTACGAGCTCCAGCCCGCGGTGATTCGGATCGTCGAGGAGAAGTCGCCGGGCGCCCTGGCCGGTTTCCAGCCGGGAGACCGGATCGTTTCGATCGACGGTCGCCCGACGCCCCGCTGGCGCGACGCCCTGTACGGCTTTGCGATGAACGCGCGGGAGAGGCTCGACGTCCAGGTGATCCGGAACGGGGCCGAGGTGTCACTCAAGGTCACGCCCCGGGCCGTCGGCAAGTACGACCTGGGCGACGTGGGACTCTATCCGGACGCCGGACGGAACGTGCAGCCGCGGGTCGCGCTGGTCGTCTCGGGATCTCCCGCCGCCGCGGCCGGTCTCAAGCCGGGAGACGTCATCGACTCGATCGGGGGGCGGCCCATCCGGGGCGGGCCGGAGGAGATCTTCGACAAGTTCGTCTCGGCCGTTTCGCAGTCCGCGCCCGGGCCGTTTCCGATCGCCTACCACCGCGATGGCCGGCCGGGCGTCGCGATGGTGTCCCCGCGCAAGGAAGGGGATAGCTGGAAGGTCGGAGTTCAAGTCGGCGCGGATCTCCCGGAGGTCCTGGAGCGTTTTCCGCTCCGGGAAGCGGTGGTCGAGGGATGGCGGCGCATGGGCACCGACACCCGCACAACTTTTTCGGTTCTCGGGAGGCTCTTCCGGGGCCGGGCGAGCATGAAGACGATGTCCGGTCCGCTCGACATCGCGAAGTTCTCGGGCGAAGCCGCCCGCACCGGGGCGATTCCGCTCGTTGCGCTCATGGCCGCCATCTCCCTCCAGCTCGGGATCTTCAACCTGCTGCCGATCCCCGTTCTCGACGGCGGCCACCTGTTTCTCCTCGCCATCGAGGGCGCCGCGCGCCGGGACTTCTCCCTGCGGGTCAAGGAGCGGATTCTCCAGTTCGGGTTCGTGATGATCCTGGTGCTGGTCTCCGTCATCCTCTACAACGACATCGCGAAGAACCTTCCCGCGCGGTGGTGGCCCTTTTGAAGATCGTTAGGCGTGAGGCGTAAGACGTAAGGCGGGAAACCGGTCAGCCGCTGTCACCTGTCACCTGTCACCTGTCACCTTCTTCGAGGGCGAAGCTCCGAAGCGAAATGTTGCCGTACTGGAAGCCTTCGTGGATGGGAACGAGCCGATCTCGATCGCCGCGGCTTCCGAGCACCACGAACAGAGGGTCGAAGTGCTCCGTCGTGGGCACGGCCAGATTCGCGTGCGGGGCGAGCGTCCGGTAGGAGAGGAGCTCCGGGACCTCAGTCTTTTCCACGCGATCGGCGACCCAGCGGTCGAACTCCTTCGCCCACTCGTCCACGTCGCCCCCGCTTGCCGCCGGGCGAACCTTTCGGAGGTTGTGGACGATTCCGCCGCTCCCGATGAGGACCAGGCCCTCGTCGCGCAAAGGGGCGAGGGCCGCGCCGATCCGCATCAGCTCCGCGGGCGGCGCGCCGCGGGGGAGGGACACCTCGACGATCGGAACATCGGCCCGCGGGAACGCGAGGCGCAACGGGACCCAAAGCCCGTGGTCCCAGCCCCGGCGTTCATCCGGAGCCGACGCGAAGCCGGCGCGGTTCAAGAGATCGCCGGTCCGGGAGGCGAGCGGGGGTGAGCCCGGCGCGGGGTAGGTCAGGCGGTAGAGCTCGTCGGGAAACCCGCCGAAATCGTAGATCAGTCCCGGGCGGGGCGCGGCCGTGATCCGGATCGGTCCCGGCTCCTGGAAGTGGCCGGAGAACACCAGGAGCCCGCGCGGCGCTTCGATCTGCCGGCCGAAACGCTCGAGGTCGCGCGCGTAGTCGCCACCCTCGAGCGCGATCGTCGGAGCGCCGTGCGACAGGAAGAGTGCGGGCATCTTCATTCCGGCAAACATACGCCCGCGTCCCGCGCCCGGATTCCTGCGGAGAACCGGGAATGCCTGCTAGCAGGCTGCTGAAAAAGGGATGCGGACGTCGTGTCCGGCCTTTTGCAGTCCATTGTCCAAGGAGGCTCTCGTCGGAGGAAAATCCGGTGCTTGAAACGGGGCGCGAGCAAAAGGCCGTCCACCAGAGGTTGCGGCGGCGCGGGGCCGTCTGCGGCGTTGCCGCTCTCGGACGTGTCGACGGCATCGCCTGCGTCGCGTCGCCTTGCAGCCGACCCCGCGGCGCTCGCCTCCCGACCAGCGAGCCGACCACGAAGCAAGACCCCCGGCACGAGGCAACGCGGGCGCAACGCCCGCGTTCACGCAGACCCTCCGGCAGTAGGGAACGCCGGCTTCGCCGGCGTTTACCCGCCTCACACCTTTTTTCAGCAACCTGCTAGCCCCTCGAACTTTTCTCGGATTATAGGTGCGCGCCACCGCCGTTGCCTCAGCAAGAACCCAGGATCGAGCCGTGACGGAGATGCTCCGGATCTTCCAGGAAATGCTGCAGGACTTCGTCCGCAGACTTGCGCCGGCCGCGGGGGGTTTCGAGAGATAATCGCCGCCCGAATGCCCTCCGAGCCGACGCCGTTCCGGATCGGACTGGTCCAGATGCGCTGCGGACCGGACCCCGAGGAGAACCTCGATCGGGCGGCGGCCAGGATCTCCGAGGC
>DATNMZ010000448.1:0-2627 GCA_035602095.1 Thermoanaerobaculia bacterium | reverse complement strand
TCGTCGAAGCCTCCGCGTCCGCGTCCGAGGGCGAGTCCTCCAGTCCCGGGAGGGTATTCGACGCCTCCGACTCCTCGCACGGGCCGGCCGCGGCGCCGCCGCCGCCCCGGTTCGAGCCCGAGTTCGGGGAGCCGGAGGAGCTTCGGCCGGCCCCGGCCCCGGCACCGGCGCCAGAGCGAGAGCGGGAGCTCGAGCTGGAAAAACCGTCGGCGGCCGAGTCCGAGCCATCGCTCGCGTACCCGGAGGACGAGCCGGCGCCGCCCGTGCGCCGCGTTCCCGACCTCCGGCACGAACCGCCGCGGCGTCCGACGACCGCGCCCATGCCGCCTCCGCCACCGGCTCCTCGGAAAACCCCGGAGCCTGCGGCCGCGGAGGCCGGCTCGCGTCCCTCGGTCGGCGCGCGGAAACTCGCAGGCCCGCTCGCGCCCCTCGAGGGAGACGAGCGGCGCGAGGAAGCGCGGCGGTTTGCGAAGCTCCTCGTTTCCGAGATCAAGCTCTACAACGAGAAGGCGGTCAACGAGGGGCGGCAACAGGGCGATCTCTATGGACGGTTGAAAGAGGATATCGATCGCAGCCGCCAGATGTACGACGAGCGAATCCCGGAAGATGTCCGATCGAGCTCAAACTTTTTCTACGAGGAGCTCGTCCGGATCCTCGCCGAAGGTCGGGCGGAGGCGCTCGGGATTTGATCTGATCCGGCCACTCGCTCTTCCCATCCTGGCCCCTCCTCCCGCGTTCTTCTCCCGGTTTTCCGGCAGTTTCCGGCGGGTCGGCGCCGCGCTGTTGTGGACGATCGGGACATTGACCCCGGTGACCCTCGGGGACATCCCTCTCCCGCCCGTTTCCTCCGATTTCGACGCCGAGTTCGCCCGGGCGGCGGACTCCCTCGAAACGGACCGGCGCGAGGAGGCGCGCGCCTTGCTCGAGGAGCTCCGGCGGAAAGCCGCCCTCATCCCTGCGTGGAACGCTCGCGTGGGCCTGTTCCTCGCGTCGGACGACCTCCGGCAGCGCGATTTCTCCGGAGCTCTCCGGAATCTGGAAAGCGCGCCGGCCGCCGCCATCGGCCTCGAACCGTATCGCCTGATGCTCTTCGCGGAGGCCCTCGCCGGTGCGGGGCGCCTGACCGATGCCTCCGCGGCGTGGCGGGCGGCCTGGGAGACCGACGAGCCGTTCGCGATGCGTTCCACGGCCGGCCGGGGGCTCGCGGAGGCTCTCGAGCGGCGGCACTCGGCGCGCGACGCCGCGGAGATTCTCCGGCGCGTCGCCGCTCTCTCCCCGGCGGATGCGGTGGCGGTCGCGCCGGACCGTCTGCGTCTGGCTCTCGCGACGGGCGACAGCGCTTCCGCGGAGGCTTCCGCCCGCGTTCTGGCGCTCGCCGGTCTCGATCCCGCCGCGGCCCCGCGGTTCGCGAGGTCGCTGGTCCGCAGCGAGATCGCCCGGTTTTCCCCGGCGGACCGCGGGCTCCTCGGGCGGCGGCTGGCGTCCGGCCCGTCGGCGGCGCGCGGGATCCGTTTTCTCCGCCAGGACCCTCCCTCGGCGTGGCCCGCCGAGGACCGCGCGGCGAACCTGCTCGCACTCGCGCGCGCCCTCTCCGCGAGCGGCGACGAGAGGGCAGCGATCGCTGTCGTGGCCGCTGTGCCGAGAGACGGCACATCCGCCGATTACGAGGCGCGCCTCCTTCGCGCCGATCTTTCCCTCGCCGCTCTGCGGCGGTCGCGCGGCGGGTCGCAGGCGGACGGAGGTCCGATTCCAACGGCTGCGCAGTTGCCGTTTCGCGCTCTGACCGAACCGCCGGCGCCCGCGGCCGTGCGCGCGAGCGCGCGGGAACGCCTCATCCGCTTCGCCTGCGACGCGCTTGCCTTCGACGAAGGTCTCGAGCAGGCCCGCGCGCTGGCAGCAGACGCACCCGGGTCGACCGCCGGGTTCGAGCCGCTCTGGAAACTCGCCTGGGAGCGCTATCGCGCCGGCGACTATCGCGGCGCCCGGCAGCGTTTCGAGGCGCTGGCGAGCGTCTACCGGGAAGCCGGCCGCGAGCGCCGGCTGCTCTACTGGCGCGCACGGTGTCTGGATCGGGAAGGTCGTTCCGCCGAAGCCGCGCCTCTTTTCGAATCCCTGGCTGCCGGAAGGCCGCCGGACGTGTATGCGCTCTTCGCCCGACGGCGCATGCCGGGCTACCGCGCGCGGGAAGTGCCGCCCGTTCCCGACCTTCCCGCGAGAGCCGCCTACCGCCGGACGGATGAGCTTCTGCGCCTCCGGTTCTTCGAGGAAGCGGCGGCGGAGGCGCGCGCGCTTCCTCCGACACGCGGACGCGACCTCCGGCTGGCCGAGGCGGAGTTTGCTCTCGGACAGTTCGCGCCGGCGGCCGCGGCCGTCAAGCGGGCCTTTCCCGAGATCGCGACTTCGGAGGAGGCGCGCGTGCCCGACGGGTGGCGGCGGCTCTTCTATCCCATCGAGACCGGCGGCTTCCTCGCGTCGGAAGCGCAGGAGTTCCGTCTCGATCCCGCGCTGCTCCGCGGGCTCGTGCGGCAGGAGAGCGTCTTCGATCCGCAGGCCCGCTCGAGCGCCGGGGCGCTCGGCCTCACTCAGTTGATGCCCGCGACCGCGAAGAGCCTGTCGAAATCGGTTCT
>DATNMZ010000447.1:0-3666 GCA_035602095.1 Thermoanaerobaculia bacterium | reverse complement strand
TCGTTCGAGGACGCCACGTCGTCCCACATCCCCGAGGCGAGAAAGATGTGAGACGGCATGTGAAGGGCATGCGCCGCCGCTGGAGCGATCCTCGCGTACACGCGCGCGGGCCGGAGCCCCAGGGGCGCATGGACGGGGTCGTCGTAGGAGTGGATCAGGTAATGGACCGCCCCCGGATGCGACGGATTCTTCGCGAAGACCTCCTCGGCCTGCGCCGCCGCCTTCATGTAGATCGAGAAGTCCCGAGAGCGCTGCGAGGTGCCAAGGAGGGCGAGAGCGTAGAAGCTCTGCGCCTCGAGATCGGTCGGATACCTCTCGTGCAGCCGCTCCATCGCTTCGGCGTACGCGAGGTCGCGGTCCCGCTTCTCCCCTTCGGCGAAGAGAATCTCGACCGCCTCGAGATAGCCTCGTTCCCGACCGCTCGGCGCCTTCGCCAGGCGATCGTCGCGCGTGCCAGCGAGCCTGCCCAGGACCTTTCGGGCGGCCTCCGCGTCGCGCTCCATCCAGATCGGATGGTTCTTGGTCATCGCCTCGCCCCAGTACGCCAGGGCGAATGCGGGATCCGCCGCCTGCGCGGCCTGGAATTCCTCCGCCGCGTCGTCGTACTCGAAGCTGTGCAGGAGCAGGACGCCTCGCAGAAAATGCTCCCGGGCCGGTCCGGACGCGGAGGTCGGAAAATCGATCCGGCCGAGCTCGCTCGGCTGCGCGAAGAGCGCGGCCGCAAGCGTCCACAGAGCCGCCCCGAGGAATCGAATTTTCATGCCCCCTCCGTCGATCGGAAGGCGCCATCGTAACTCGCCCGCTCAAGAAACGCTCCCCGGGCGTTGCGCGTATGCTGCGGAGGCGAGACACACCGACATGCTCCGGTTTCGCCTCTCCCTGGTCTTCGTCGCGGCCGCCCTCCTGGCGCCGGCCGCCGCGCGCGCCGACCGTTTCTGGGCGCTGCAACTGGAGGGCGGTTCCGTCATTCTCTCCCTCGATCCGCCACAGGAGCGGGGGGCCGTCGTCGTGTTCCACCGCTCTCCGGACGGCACCTTTTCGAGCCTTCCTTCGCGGGAGGTCCGGCGAATCACCATCGCCGAGGGGCCCGCGAGACGGAAGCCTCGCTCGCTGGACGGCCAGATCCTGATCTTCGGGCGGGACTCGGAGGACCGGGAGTGGCTGGACCGCGACCGCGAGCGGGAGCGGGAAGCTGCCGAGCGCCCGGCAACGCGGGAGCCCGAGCCGGCTTACGTTCTCCCGATGTGGGGATGGGGCAGTCTTCCGAGCCGCCCGACGTTGAGGCCGGCGCCACCCGGCCGTGTGCGGGTCGGGCCGAACGGCTTTCCGGTTTTGTCGCCGCCGGGGTCGCCGGGCTCGGTCCCGAGGCCGATCGGGCCGAACGGATACCCCGTCCTATCTTCGCCCGGTACGCCGCATATTCGCATCTGGCGCGAGCGCTAGGCTCGGTCCTAGGGAGAATCGGGTGATCGGGTGATCGGGTGATCAATCGAGCGATCGGAAGAAGTTGAGAAGTGGAGACCGGGCAGGCAGCGTTCCACTTCTCCCGATCTCACTTCGCCCGATTAATCACCCGATCACCCGATCGCAGATCACCCGATTGAAGCATCGGCAGAAATCGCGCTCCGCCTACCGTCACACCGTCTCGAACCCGGCGCCGCTCCACGCGGCCATCCCGCCGACGACATTCGTGATCTTGCGAAATCCGGCGCGCTCGAGGAGGCTCGTCGCGATGGAGGAGCGGTAACCCCCGGCGCAGATCGCCGCGACCGGCGCGCCGGAATCGAGCTCCGCCGTGCGGGCCGCCAGCTCGTGCAGAGAGATCCCGCGCGCTCGTTCGATGCGGCCGCTTTGCCATTCTCCGGGCCGCCGGACATCGAGGACGTCGAGAGGAGCTCCCTCCGACAGGCGTTTCTGGAGCTCCGCGACGTCGATCTGTTCGGTCTCCCCGACGCGCCGCCCCGAGCGCGCCCACGCCGGTGCTCCTCCGTCGAGGTATCCCGCCACGTCCTCGACCCCGACGCGCGCGAGGCGCATTCGGGCCTCCTCGGCCGCTTTCCGATCGGCGGCGACGAGAATCACGGGAACTCGCGGGGGCAGCACCGTGCCGGCCCAGGTCGCGAACTGCCCGGACAGGCCGATCTGGAAGGAACCGGCGACGTGGGAGGCTCCGTAGACATCCGGCGGCCGCACGTCGAGAAAGACGGCGCCTTCCAGCGCGCGGGCGGCGGCCGTCTCGGGATCGAGCGGAAGAAGCGGCGGAAGATCCGACAACGCCGCCGGCCCGCTCCGGTTCAGCTCGACGTCGCGGCGGAAGTGGGGGGGCGCTTCGGGCAGGTCCGCCGTCACTTGACGCACGAACTCGTCGCGGGGCATCGGCTGGAGCGCGGGGTTGACCAACCGCTGCCGCCCGATCGTCGAGCTCGTCTCGGAGGAGATGTTCTTGCCGCAGAGCGACCCTGCCCCGTGTCCCGGAAAGACCGCGACCGAGTCGGGAAGCCGGAGGAGCTTCTCGTGCAGGGAGTCGTAGAGGAGCCCCGCGAGCTCCGTTGCCGGCATCTCCGAGCCAAGCAGGTCCGGCCGGCCGACGTCGCCGATGAAGAGCGTGTCTCCGGTCAATACCGCCTTGGGGTTCGGGGACTCCGCCCGATCGATGACGAGGACGCAGACGGACTCGGGCGTATGCCCGGGAGTCTCCAGGAAGCGGAGCGTGACGGAACCGAAGGAGATCTCGTCGTTCTCGCGGACGGCGACGTGCTCGAACGCCGCGCCGGCGCTCGCTCCGAAATAGATTCGCGCCCCCGTGCGCTCCGCGAGCTCGCGGTGCCCGGAGACGAAGTCGGCGTGGAGATGGGTTTCGATCACGTGGCGGATCGCGAGCCCTTCCCGCTTCGCGACCTCGAGATAGTCGTCCACGTCCCGGCGGGGATCGACCACCGCCGCTTCGCCGCCGGAACCAATCAGGTAGGACGCCTGCGCGAGACAGCCCAGGTAGAACTGCTGGAAATACATGGGAGCCTCCGTCTAGTTCTCGATCTCGACCGCGAACCCGGGCTCGAGCTTCAGCCGCAGGCGGGAGAGCCGGCACGGCCAGCCCTCTCGCCGGATTCTCGCGCCCACGCGCTCCCAGATCCACGCGGCAAGCCGCTCGGCGGTCGGCGAAACGGCGGCGAACTCGGGCACGTCGAGATTCAGGTTGCGGTGGTCCAGGGGCCCGTCCACTTCGTCCCGGAGGATCCGGTCGAGGTCGGTCAGGTTCACCACCATGGCAGTCTCCGGATCGACTTTTCCCTCGACGGCCACCTCGAGCTCGTAATTGTGTCCGTAGCCGTGCGGGCCCTCCTCTCCGTAAACCTCCCGGTTGCGTTCCGGCGTCCAGTCGGAGCGCCAGAGGCTGCGCCCGGCATTGAAGTGCATCGTCCGGGAGAGCAGGAGCATGGAGGGAAGAGTAGCCGAGAACGGGAGCCGAAAGCCGTTAAGCGTTAGGCGTAAGGCGTTAAGCGCAGGAGGAGAGCCTCCGTCTTCCGTCTCACGCTTCACGCCTCACGTCTCACGACCCCCGTTCCCTCGGCGTATAGAATCCCCGGCCGCGGCGCACGATGGAACTCTTCTTGACCCCCCGGGAGCTCGCCGACTTTCTGCGCCGGTCGCAGACCGTCGCGCACG
>DATNMZ010000446.1:0-3274 GCA_035602095.1 Thermoanaerobaculia bacterium | reverse complement strand
CCGGACCCGCCACGCCCGCGACCCCCGCTGGGAGGGCCGGTTCCGTCGCAGGCGCGTCCGGCGCTGGCGAAGCGGCGGAGCTCCCGGTTCCGGTTCGGTCGTCTTTGCGGGCGGGCTCCTCCGGCCCCGGAGCCGTCTTCTTTGCTCCCTCGCCCTCGGGGCCGCTACCGTCAGACTCGTCCATCGGGACCTCTCCGCCGCTGTGACCAGCCGACGATCATCGAACGGAACGTGTCCCATCCGTCGGCAGCGACGAGCAGGACGTGCGGGACGACGAAGGCCATGAAGACGAGCAGGACGGCGAAGTGAACGATGCGGGCGCCGTCGTAGTTGACGAATATCCTCTCGAGCCAGGGAAGCTGCACCGGCTTGTGCATGGCCCAGCCGCTCGCGATCGCGAGCGCTCCGAATACGGGCATCGAGAAGTACGCCGCTCGCTGCAGGGCGTTGTATTTCGACCGCGCGGCCGGGTGCGGCCACGGGCGGCGGAGAAGCTTCGCCGGGACGACCCCCGCGTAGTACCGCAGCATCCGGAGGGCGTCGCCGGGGTCGGAGCGGCGCGGCAGGAGCGCCTTGTAGCCGCCCCCGAGGGCCAGCCCGAGCAGATAGATCGCTCCCACCGCCATGAACAGGTAGGCGAAAAGCCAGTGAAGGCGGAGCGCCTGGGCGAGCCGAAACGTGCCGAGTCCGAGCCGGTTGTAGACGAAGGCGCTCGGGTTCGTCGTCCCGCGCAGACCGGGAACGTGGCGCACCGCCCAGATGCCGAGATCCGCGACGTAGTCCGTGCTTCGGGTCACGGGATCCTGGGCATGCTCGAAAACGGGGGAGGCCCAGTAGATCGAGAGCCCGCTCGCGATCAACCCGAAGAGAAGCGGCACGTTCAACCAATGGGTGAGCCGGACGAGGGCATGATGCTTCTGCACGACGCGAACCTTCGGTGTCGCCGGCATCGAGGGCGCCTCCCGAGAGGACGGCTCGGACGGTTCGGACGGTGGAGCGACCGTCGGTGCGTTCATGCCCTGCTCGCTTCGAGCTCCCGTCCGAGCGTACCTTCTCCGTTCGTCGTGAGACTGCGATTGTAGTCCCGCGTTTGCGGCACCGGTAGACTGGCACCGATGCGAAAAGCCAGCGGCGGTGACCGGCCGCCCGCGGAATCCGGCCTCGTCCGGAGCAGGAGCGCGGCCGCGCCCGACGCCGGTTCGTTCTTGACCGACGTCGACTTGCACCTCTTCCACGAGGGGAGCCACTTCCACGCTCAGAACCGGCTCGGATCGCACCCCGGGACGCACGACGGGCTCGCGGGGTGCCACTTCGCCGTCTTCGCTCCGAACGCGCAAGCCGTCTCGGTCATGGGCGACTTCAACGGCTGGGACAAGGCGAGCCGGCCGCTCGCCCCCCGCGGCGGCTCCGGAATCTGGGAGGGCTTCGTTCCCGGCGTCGGAGTGGGCGCCGCGTACAAGTACCATCTCGTCTCGCGACACCGGGGTTATCGAGTCGACAAGGCGGACCCGTTCGCTTTCCGCCAGGAGATCCCGCCCGGCACCGCCTCGGTCGTCGAGGTCCTCGACTTTTCCTGGAGCGACGGCGAGTGGATGGCCGCGCGCGGAAAGCTGCAGGCGCCGTCGGCGCCCCTGTCCATCTACGAGGTGCACCTCGGCTCCTGGCGGCGCGGACCCGGCGGCCGGATGCTCACGTACCGGGAAATCGCGGAACCGCTGGCCGACTACGCGCGGGAGATGGGCTACACGCACGTCGAGTTTCTTCCGGTGATGGAGCATCCCTTCTACGCGTCCTGGGGATATCAGGTCACGGGATATTTCGCTCCGAGCAGCCGGCAGGGGGCGCCGGCGGATTTTCAGGCGCTCGTCGACCTGCTCCACCGGCGCGGGATCGGCGTCCTCCTCGACTGGGTGCCGTCGCACTTCCCGACGGACGAGCACGGACTGGGCTTCTTCGACGGGACGCACCTCTACGAGCACGCGGACCCGCGCCAGGGCTTCCACCCCGACTGGAAGAGCGCGATTTTCAACTACGGCCGCGCCGAGGTGCGGAGCTTCCTCTTCTCGAGCGCGATGTTCTGGGTCGAGGCGTACCACGCCGACGGCCTTCGGGTGGACGGCGTCGCCTCGATGCTCCATCTCGATTACTCGCGCAAGTCCGGCGAGTGGGTCGCGAACGTCTACGGCGGCCGCGAAAATCTGGAGGCCATCTCGTTTCTGAGGCGGTTGAACGAACACCTCCTCGGGGAGCACCCGGACGCCCTGACGATCGCCGAGGAGTCCACCGCGTGGCCCATGGTCACCCGCGCGACGCACCTGGGCGGTCTCGGCTTCCGGATGAAGTGGGACATGGGATGGATGAACGACACGCTCGAGTACATGGCGCTCGACCCGGTGCACCGCGCCTACAACCAGGGTCTGCTGACGTTCCGGCCCATCTACGCCTACTCGGAGAACTTCGTCCTGCCGCTCTCGCACGACGAGGTCGTCCACATGAAAGGCTCGCTCGTCCACAAGATGCCGGGCGACGACTGGCAGAAGTTCGCCAATCTCCGTCTCCTCCTCGCCTACCAGGCGGCGGTGCCCGGCAAGAAGCTTCTCTTCATGGGCGGTGAGATCGGGCAGTGGGCGGAGTGGGACCACGACTCGAGCGTTCAGTGGCACCTGCTCGATCACCCGCTCCACCAGGGCGTCCGCCGGTGGGCGGCGGCCTTGAACCGGCTCCACGCGCGGGAAGCGGCGCTCCACGAGCTCGACTTCGATCCCGCCGGCTTCGACTGGATCGACTTCCGCGACAGTCCGCAAAGCGTCCTTGCGTTTCTGCGCCGCGCCTCGAACGGGGAGGCGATTCTCGCCGCGTTCAACTTCACTCCGGTTCCGCGCCACGGCTATCGGCTCGGGGTTCCGCTGTCGGGCCGATGGGAGGAGATCGCCAACGGAGACGCCGCCGTCTATGGAGGCAGCGGGCTCTCGAGCGGCGGGTCCGACGCGGCGGCCGTCCCGCAGCATGGCCGGCCGTTCTCGGTCGAGCTCACGCTTCCTCCGCTCGCGGCGGTCTTCCTGAAGTCTCCGCCGGCAGCCGTTCCCGTGTCGCCCCGGGAGGCTTCGCTCGCGGCCGGGATGGCGCTGCCGGGCGCGCTTCGCCCCGCCCGGGGTCGCGCGTCGGTATCGGATAAGGCCGACGACGATCTTTCGAAACCGGATCCGACGCCGCCCTCAGGAGAAAAGCGTTGAGCCGGTACTTCTGCGTCCACGGCCATTTCTACCAGCCGCCT
>DATNMZ010000445.1:0-2734 GCA_035602095.1 Thermoanaerobaculia bacterium | reverse complement strand
GCCCGCGCGAGGCTCAAGAAGGCGGGCCCGGCCTCCCGAAAGACGGCGCTCTCCATCGGCGCGGCGATCCTGATTCTGATCGTCCTCGTGATCGTCGCTTCGTTCTTCATCGACGAGCCCCTCCGCCGGCAGATGGAGCGGCGGATGAACCAGAGTCTCAAGGGCTACACGGTCCAGATTCCGAAGCTCCACTTCTCGCTCTTCGGCCTCTCGATCACGCTGCACGACCTGACCCTCCGGCAGCAGGCGAATCCCGACCCGCCGGTCATGGTGGTCCCGAAGCTCAAGGCGAGCGTGCAGTGGAGCGAGCTCGTGACGCTCCACCTCGTCGCGGACTTCCTCTTCGAAAAGCCTCGGGTCCACATCAACCTCGGGCAGCTGCGCGCCGAGTACAAGGACCCGGTGCCCGTGAAGGACAAGGGATGGCAGGACGCGCTCGAGCAGATCTATCCCCTCAAGATCAACCTCTTCCGCGTCGACGACGGGAACGTCGTCTACATCGACGAAGACCCCAAGAAACCGCTCCGCATCTCTCACCTCTCCTTCCGGGCGAACAACATCCGGAACATCCATTCGCGCGACCACGTCTACCCCTCGCAGATCCGCGCGGAGGGAGTGATCTTCGAGTCCGGCCGCGGGGTTCTCGACGGGCATGCGGACTTTCTGGCGAAGCCGTTTCCGGGAGTTCACGCCCTCTTCCGCGTCGAGAAGGTGCCCCTGGACTCGCTTCGCCCGCTGTCCGCTCGCGCCAATCTCTCTCTGCGCGGCGGGACGCTCGACACCCACGGGGAAATCGAGTACGCCCCAAAGGCGAAGAACGTCCGCGTCGACGACCTCGCGATCAAGGGTGTGCACCTCGACTACATCCACACCGCCGCAACGGCGCAGGCGGAAACCGCGCGCAAGGAAAAAGTGGCGACCGCCGCGAAAAAGGCGACGAACCGCCAGGACATGAACCTCCGGCTCGACCATTTCGAGATCGTCGACAGCAATATCGGGTACGTCAACAAAACGAAGAACCCGCCCTATCGGGTCTTCGTCTCGAACGCGAACGTGTCGGTCACGAACCTCTCGAACCAGTTCCGCAACGGACCGGCCGTCGTGCGCGCGTCCGGCCGCTTCCAGGGGAGCGGCTCCGCGAAAGCGACCGCGACCTTTCGCCCCGAGAAGAACGGGCCCGACTTCGAATTGAGCGTCGCGATCGAAGACACGCAGATGACGGCGATGAACGACCTCCTGCGCGCCTACGGGAAGTTCGACGTCGTCGCCGGCGTCTTCTCCTTCTACACGGAGCTCCGGGTGAAGAACGGCCAGATCCAGGGATACGTGAAGCCGCTCTTCAAGGACATGAAGGTGTACGACAAACGCCAGGACGCGGAGAAGAGCGCCTTCCGCAAGCTCTACGAGAAGCTCGTCGGAGGGGTCTCGAAGCTGCTGGAGAACAAGCGGAACGAAGTGGCGACCAAGGCGGACATCTCCGGCCCCGTGAGCAGCCCGAGCTCGAGCATTCTGCAAGTGATCGGACGGCTCATCGAGAACGCCTTCTTCCGCGCGATCCTCCCCGGGTTCGACCAGGAGCTCTTCCACATGGGGAAGGGACCGAAGCCGGCGAAGGACGCAGCCCTGAAACCGGCGAAGAGCTGAACGCTAGCGGGCGGCCCTTGGGGCCGCCCGGGCGGGGACAAGCCCCGCCCGGGGTCAGGCCGGGGTCAGGCCTCTTCTTCGAGGTCCAGGTCCTCGAGCTCGTCGGGGTTCAAATCCTCGACCTCGTCGTTCAAATCGTGCGGCCGCGCTTCGCCGGCATTCTCTTCGGCCCGGTCTTCCTCGACCGGCCGGGCAACGTCGCTCAGATCAGCGCGGCGGCGCTCTTCGTCCGCGGCCGCGCCCTTTGGGACTCGAGGCTTCCAGGGAGCGTCGCTCGATCGGCGGAGTTGTTCGCTCATGCGTTCCCCCTTTCAAACCACGGTTTGTGCAAAGGCAATATCAAAACCTGCAAGAGCCGTTCCGGAAAGCGGTCGCAAATCCATCCATCCGTGGCACCCTTGTTGCTGCCCACCCTTGCATCGAGGAGGTTTTCCATGAAATGCGAGCACCAGGGGTGCCGGTGCGAGGAGACGCGCATCCAACGCGGCAACAAGAAATTCTGCAGCGAGCGCTGCGCGGAAATGGAGATGTCCGGCCGGCCCGAACCGATGTGCGTCTGCGGCCACCCCGACTGCGCCGCGGCGTAACCGTCGCGGAGCGTTGCGCGCCTCCTCCCTCGGTTACTTCGGGAGACTTCGCGCGCCGCGAGCGGATGGGCCTGCGTGGCGGAATAGCGGCGTCGTGACTGCGGAGAGCCCCTGTCGTCCGGTCCCGGTGGGGCCAACGAATCGCTCGCAGGAGCTCAGCGGTGACCCTCGGGCTTCTCACTCATAATGCGATCCATGAGAACAGCGATGCGGAATGCGATCTGGGTGGCGGCGACTATGGCCCTGAGCCTCGTGACCGGGCAGCTTCTTGCGGCGGCCAAGAAGGCGGATGTTGGAGCGGGGCGCATCGCCTGGTTCGACCTCACCACGACCGACCTCCCGCGGTCGAAAGAGTTCTACGGGAAGCTCTTCGACTGGCAATTCACCCCGGTGCCGGGCACCGATCAGGCGGCCGAGATCGTCGCGGGTGGCACCGCTATCGGGACGATCCGCGTTGCGGACGGAAAGATCAGCCCGTTCAACGGGATCGTCTATGTCCAGCT
>DATNMZ010000444.1:0-5030 GCA_035602095.1 Thermoanaerobaculia bacterium | reverse complement strand
GCATAATCTGTCGATCTCATGACGGGGTTCGAGTCGCTCCTGAGCGTATTGCTCGTGGCGGTCCTTCTTGCCGCCATCGCTCGCAGGGTCGGCGCCCCCTATCCCGCATTTCTGGCGCTCGGCGGCGCCGTCCTT
Organism: Thermoanaerobaculia bacterium; assembly: GCA_035602095.1. Lineage (GTDB taxonomy): Bacteria > Acidobacteriota > Thermoanaerobaculia > UBA5066 > Gp7-AA6 > JALYUA01. The sequence goes on along the minus strand of DATNMZ010000444.1, from coordinate 4,895 downwards.
GCCTTCGTGCCGGGAGCGCCCAAGTTCTCGATCGATCCGGCGGTGGCGCTGGCGCTGTTCGTCGCGCCCGTGCTGCTGGACGCGGCGTACGACTCGTCGCCTCGCGACCTGAAGGACAACTGGCCGGCGGTGGCGAGTCTGGCCGTCGTGAGTGTGCTCCTGACGACACTCGCCGTCGCCGTCGTCGCGCGCGCGCTGGTGCCGGCGATGCCATGGGCGGCGGCCATAGCGCTCGGCGCGATCGTGTCGCCGCCCGATGCCGCCGCCGCGACGGCGGTCCTGAGGCAGCTCCGGCCGCCGCATCGGATCCTGACGATCCTCGAAGGCGAGAGCCTTCTGAACGACGCCACCGCACTGCTGATCTATCGATTGGCGGTCGGCGCGGTGGCGATGAACACGTTCTCGATCGGGACTCTGGCGCCCATGCTCCTGGTGGTGGTCGTCGGCAGCGTCGTCGCCGGGATTGCGATGGCGTGGCTCGTCACTCGGCTGATGAGGAACGTCCAGGACGCACCTACCGCCATCATTCTCCAGTTCATCGGCGCGTTCAGCGTGTGGATCATCGCCGACCGGCTTGGACTCTCGAGCGTCATCACGATGGTGAGCTTTGCGATTGCGGCTGCGCGGCGGGCGCCGGAGCAGACGCCGGCGCGGCTCCGCCTGCCGTCCTACGCGGTCTGGGATACCGCGGTCTTTGTCTTGAACGTGCTCGCGTTCGTGTTCATCGGACTGCAGATCCGTCCCATTCTCACGAATCTCGAGCCCGACACGCGCGAGCGTTATCTCTTCGTCGCGGGCGTGGTCGTCTTGACGGTCATCGTCGTGCGGATCGCCTGGGTGATGACCCACAACACCCTGGCCCGGTGGAAAATCCGCGTGTTCGGCTTCCATCCGCCTCGACCGATATCGCCTCCGACCGTCAGCAGCGGCTTGATCATTTCGTGGTCCGGCATGCGCGGCATCATCACGCTGGCAGCGGCGCTCGCCCTTCCGGAGGCGTTTCCGTTCCGCGACCTCATCGTGTTGACGTCGTTTGCCGTGGTCATCGGGACCCTCGTCGTGCAGGGGCTGACGCTCCGGCCGCTCATCCGGGCACTCGACCTCCACGATGACGATCCGGTCGGGCGGGAGGTCGACCTGGCGCGGGAGCGCGCGCTGGAAGCCGCGCTGGCCACGTTCGCCGGCGACACGTCTCCGTCCGCGGAGGCCGTGCGCCAGGAACTGGCCTCTCATCTGAAACGCGCGGCTGCGGATTCCGAAGGCGCAGACGCCCCAGGCTCCGACCACGAGGAGATTCATCGGCGGGCGCTCGCCGCGGCTCGGCGGGCCGTGCTGGACATGAGGGCCAGGGACGAAATCGGAGACGCTGCATTTCATCGCCTGGAAGAAGAATTGGATTGGTTCGAAATGGGAATCGGAGCACCCGCGTAAGTCGTTGCGGTCGAGCCGAGGGATGGGACGATTTCGGCGGCGCAGGTTGGGTATCTACGCTCCGTCACCGCGACGAGCCGGAGCGGAGATCGGGGACCTGACCCCGACCTGACCCCGGCCTGACCCCGACCTGACCCCGGCCTGACCCCGGCCTGACCCCAAGGGCCGCCCCCCAAGGGCCGCCCCTACGGCACCGGGCCCCGGAGATCTTTCCCGCCGAAGAGATTCATCCGCTCGCAGCGCGAGAAGCGACGGCTTCTTTCGCGGCCTGGACCTCGGGGTGCTGGAAGCCTAAGAGCTCCGCGATCCGGCGTGCGAGGTGGCTTTCGACTTCCGAGAGGGAGCCGTCGGAATAGACGACGCCCCAGATCGCCTCGACGAGCTTCAGGCGCTGTTCGCGCGAAAGCTCGTGGGCGAGCAGACTCGTGAACTGGTACAAATCGACACTCTCCCGCCGCTCCTCTTCCGCGAGGCGGAACACTTCCCGGAGCTCTTCGTCGGGCACTCCCATCTCGTCCCGGATGTGCCGCGCGATCCGCTCTCGCTCCTCGGGCCGGAACACGTCGTCCGCGTGGGCGATCTCGAGAAGCAGAGCGCACGCGGCCACGACGACGGGATCGAGACGCGGGGCATCGGGCGGCCGGTCGCCGCGCCCCGACAGAAAAGCGCGAATCGCCTCGATGCCCACGGCGGCAAGCCTAGCAGGCCGTGTAAGGGGGAAACCCTGAACAAGACCTAAAGATCGAGCCCCTCCGCGAAACTTTCCTCCTCGGCCCTGCGTACGGTAAGACAGGAGAATGACAATGAACCGCCGGGAGCTCGAGACTCTGCTGCTGACCCTCGAATCGACCCCCGTCCTGATGGCGCGCGCCGCTGCGGGATTGTCGCCGGCGGCCGCCCGGCGGCGGCCGGCGTCGGGGGGATTCTCTTTCGTCGAAAACGTGTGGCATCTCGCCGATCTCGAGCGCGAGGCCTTCGCCGTTCGGATCCGCAGAATTCTCTCCGAGGACGAGCCCACGCTCTCCAATTTCGACGGGGAGCGGATCGCCCGGGAGCGGGCCTACGAGGTCAAAGAAGTCGCGCCGGGCCTCGAAGCTTTCGCCCACGCCCGCCGCCGCAACGTCGAGACCCTCCGCGCCGTCGCACCGTCCGATTGGAGGCGTGGCGCCGTCCAGGACGAGGTCGGGCTCGTTCGCCTCGAGGACGTGCCCCGCCGCATGGCGGAACACGATCGCGCGCACACCGCGGAAGTTGCCGCTCTGCTGGACGCGATTCGCGGCTCTCAGCTCTCGGCCGTCTGCTGTTAGTGTGGGGACCGTAGGGGCGGCCCTTGCGGCCGCCCGGGCGGGGACAAGCCCCGCCCCTACGACACGCTAATCAAACTGACGACTGATAACTGACAACTGTCTACTACTTTTTCTTCTTCATCTTCTCGCGCGCGAACGCGATGATTCCGGGCAGGATGGAGAGAAAGACCACGATCAGGATCACGAGCTCGATGTTCTTGCGCACCCAGGCGAAGTGACCGAGGAAGTAGCCGATCAGAGTCATCGAGACGACCCAGAGGAATCCGCCGAATACGTTGAACGAGAGGAACCGCCGGTACTCCATCCCACCCATTCCGGCCACGACCGGGGCGAACGTCCGCACCACGGGCATGAATCGAGCGAGGATGATCGTCTGGCCGCCGTACTTCTCGTAAAAGTCGTGCGCCCGGCGCAGGTGTTTCGGGTTGAAGAGGAGCGATTTCGGCCGGCGGAAGAGGGCCGGCCCGGCCTTGTTGCCGATCCAGTACCCGACGGTGTCCCCCACGATCGCGGCCACCACGAGGACTCCCATGAGCAGCCAGAGATTCAACTTTCCCTGAGCGGCAAAGACTCCCGCCGTGACGAGCAGCGAATCGCCGGGGAGGAAGAATCCCACCATGAGGCCGGTCTCCGCGAACACGATGAGCGTCATCGCGGTCAGCCCGCCGACGCGGACCAGCGTCTCGACGTCCGTGAGCTGGTGGAAAAGCTGCTTCAGGGTTTCCATGAGGCGGCGAATGTTAACCGACCGGAGCCGGGAATCGGGAATCGGGAATCGGAACCGATAACTGATAACTGACAACTGATAACTTCCTCGCATGACCGACTACACCGACGAACATGCCAAGGCCGGTCTCAAGGCGCCTCTGCCCTCCATCGATACCTGGCCCAACCAGTATCCCGATTACGAGATCGCCGTCGAGATCCCCGAGTACAACGCCATCTGCCCGAAGACGGGGCTGCCGGATTTCGGGCATCTCACGATCCGCTATGTGCCCGACCGGCTCTGCCTGGAGCTGAAGTCCTTGAAGCTCTACATCGTCGCGTATCGCAACGTCGGGATCTTCTACGAAAACGCCGTCAACCGGATTCTCGAGGATTGTGTCGCGGCGTGTCGTCCGAAGCGCATGTCGGTCGAGGGGACGTTTTCTTCCCGCGGGGGAATCTCCTCGGTGATCGAGGCGAGCTACCCCCGGCGAAATTCCGAGGAGAGAGCCTCCCGCAGCTGAGCGGCGATCGGACCCGGCCGCCCGCCGGCGATCCGCCGCCCGTCGATCTCGACGAGCGAATAAGTCCACAGCGTCGTCGATGCGAGGAAGACCTCGTCGGCGGCGAACATCTCCTCGACGGTGAACGCCCGCTCTTCCACCGGGAACTTCAGGGTCCGGGCCGCCGCGATGGCCGCGGCGCGGGTGACGCCGGGCAGGATGTGCGGGCCGTTCGGCGCGGTGCGGATCCTGCCCCCCGAGGCGAGGAAGAGATTCGCCTTCGTGCCCTCGAGCGCGAGGCCGTCGCGCACGAGAATCGCGTCCATCGCGCCCGCCTCTCGCGCCCGCTGCGCGGCGAGAACGTTCGGCAGAAGCATCACGCTCTTGATGTTGCACCGCCCCCAACGCTCGTCGGGAGCGAGGATCGCGCGGCCGCCTTCCGGCGGCGGATCCGGATCCGTCCGCCGCGCGAAGGCGAACACGGTGGGCGGCGTCCCGGGCGGCGGAAACGTGTGCGCGCGGGGAGCGGCGCCGCGGGAGACCTGCGCATAGACCAGGGCGTCGGACTCGACGAGATCGTTCTCCTCGAGCAGCCGCTGCGCGACCGCCGTGTAGAAGCCCGCGTCCGCGTCGATCTCGAGAGCGGCGAGGCCTTCGCGCATCCGGGCGAGGTGCTCGGCCAGATGGTAAGGGCGTCCGCGCCAGAATCGCGCGACCTCGTAGATGGCGTCCGCAAACAGAAACCCGCGGTCTTCCGGGGAGATTTTAGCCTCCTCCCGCGGAAGAAAGTCGCCGTTCAAGTAGACGATCACGGCGGGGATTCTAATCGTCGCTGCCGCTCCGTCGCTTCCGCTCGCTTCGGGACCCGCTCACGCGCCGGTCAGCGGCTCGGCCGGATGCGGGCTCGACCGCTTCCCTGCTCCCTGCGCTCGCTCTCGCTCCCGCAGAT
>DATNMZ010000443.1:0-4333 GCA_035602095.1 Thermoanaerobaculia bacterium | reverse complement strand
AAACGAGAAGACGTCCCCGAGAGCGGCGCCCTCCGGAGATCGGAGCCGGACCGCCAGCGGAAACTGCGCGCGTTCGTTGAAGACGAGCCGCGCGCGTTCCCCGCCGCAGCTCGCGGGAGACAGCAGGAAGACTCGGAAGGCGGCCACGATGGGATTCTGCAACAAAGGAAGTTGTCCGTCGTCAGTTTTCAGTTTTCAGTTTTCAATTCGAATCCCCGGCGAAATGGCGGACCCGCGGGCAGTTCGGCTCAACGGATGACTGATAACCGATAACTGATGACTCTCTTCCCCCTTGACAAGACGAAATCGTCCCTGAAATACTTAACTAAATGGTTAACAGTCCCTCGCTCGACGCCACCTTCGCGGCGCTCGGGGATCCGACGAGGCGCGCGATCCTGGCGCGTCTTTCGGCAGCCGAGAGCTGTGTCGGAGATATCGCCCGCCCGCTGCCGATGTCCCTTCCGGCGGTCTCCCGGCATCTCCGCGTCCTCGAAAGCGCCGGGCTGATCGCGCGGCGGCGGGAGGGGCGAACGCACCGGCTTCGCCTGGTCGCCGCCCCTCTTGCCTCGGCCCAAGACTGGATCGCGAGCCACCGCAGGTTCTGGGAGAACCAACTCGACGCACTCGATGCTTTCCTTCGCGAATCGACGGAAAAGGAGGAGAAGTCATGGCGGCACCCCTCGAGGCCAAACGGCCGGCGGCGCTCCGGCTCACGCGCACCGTCGCGGCCCCCCGGGAGAAGGTCTTCCGGGCGTGGACCGACCCGAAAACGCTGAGCCTCTGGTTCGCGCCGAGCGAAAAGTACGTCACCCGCGTCCCCCAGCTCGAGGCGCGCGAAGGGGGTCGGTATCGCATCGAGATGACGCTCGACGGCAGGCCGCACCGGGTCAGCGGCACGTACCGCGAGGTACGATTCCCGGAGCGTCTGGTCTTCACATGGCAGTGGGAGAACGAGCCGGATCGTTCGGGTTCCTTCGACACGGTCGTCACGATCGAGTTTCACGACCGGGGGGGCGAGACGGAGCTCGTCTTGACGCACGAAGGATTCGTAACCGAGACCGACCGCGAAGAGCATGACAAAGGATGGAAAGCCTGCCTCGACCGGCTCGGCCCGGCCGTGGCTTGAAAAGGAGGACACCATGAATCGACGAAACTCGCTCGCCCGTCTGACAATCGTCCTGGCCGGTGCCGCGCTCGCCGTCGCCCTCGTCGCGTCCGCGGGAGATTCCCCCGCGACTGCCGCGAAAAGCGGGAAGGTGAACGCCGGCTGGGAGTGGATGAAGTCGCTCCAGGGAGACTGGGACGGCACCTATGAGGGGAAGGTCGCGACGCGCGCGAGCTATCGGCTCGTCTCCAACGGTACGGCCCTGATGGAGACCCTGGTCTCGCCGGACCATTCCGATATGGTCACGATGTACACACCGGACGGCGACCGCCTGATGATGACCCACTACTGCAGCGCCAACAATCAGCCGCGCATGCGGGCTTCCGTCCCGAGCGGCGGCGCGAAGCGCCTCGTTTTCGACTACGTGGATGCGACCAACCTCGAAGCGCCCGACGCGATGCACATGCACAGGCTCGTCGTCACATTGAACGATCCCGACCATTTCAGCGAGCAATGGACGTCTCGAGAGAAGGGGAAGGACACGAGCTCGACCTTTTCCTTCACGCGCAAGAAATAGGACTGGAAGGAGTTGTCAGTTATCAGTTGTCGGTTGTCGGTTCTTGGAGGCCCGCATCAAGACTAAGACAAGACTTTGAACTGAGCGAACGGAAGCCTGAGAATCGAGGCTGATAGCTGACAGCTGATCGCTGATAGCTATTTCCTGCCCCGCCCGCCGAGATAATCTTCGATCCGGCGCTTGAAGTCCTTCGCGAGCTCGTTCGGGATGGGAATCGAGAGGTTGTACTGAGCGATCTTCCACTCCCCCGCGATCTTTACCAGGACTCCCGAGCCGCGCGCCGGTCCGAGGTTCGGGGTGTCGAGCGCCTCGTCGAACCAGGCGACGGCGCCGTTCTCCGAGAAGGTCACATGGCGCGAAACCGCCCGGAAGCTCCAGGCCTTTCCCTTCGCGAAGTGGGGATGCGCGTACCGGCGGAACTCCTCGACCGTCCATCGCTCGGTGGCGTCGGTGCCGAGGAACACGCCCTCCGGCGCGAAGCGGTCGAAATAGCGCGTCTCATCGGCGGCCGCCGCCGCGGCATGCCAGCCGTCGAGCACTGCCTCGACCGCCTTTTCGTCGCGGGCGGGAACGGAAGTCCTGGCGGTCCCGGCTCCGGGACTCCCGAATGCGCCGAGAGATCCCAGGAGGATCCCGCCGACCAACTGGAAAAGCATCACGAGTCACCCCCTCCGGACAGCGCGCGGCGGCGAATCCCCCGCAGCATCGCCATTCGAATCGCGCCGCTGAACACCTCGATCGTCTGCCAGTACACGGCAAAGCGCCGCCGGGCGCCCCTCCCGAAGCAGAGCACGCGCGTTTCCGTAGTCAGCAGAGAGCGGCTCTCGTCCGCGGCCTCGACCGACAGGTTCCACGCCGCCTTCGCGTAGCCCTCCTCCGCAAAGGCGAGAAACTCCTCGCAAGAAACCGCCCGGACTCCCCCGCGCGGCGTCCAGAACTTCCCGACGAGGCCGAACACGAGCTCCCGCCCCGGCCTTCCGCCGAGCGGCACGAATCCGGCGGCGCCGAGCGAGGCCGCGAGACCCGCGGGGCGTTCGGGGCGGCGCACCAACCGGCCATAGCCGCGCAGAGCCATCAGCAGGCGCGTGAACCCGGACTCCCGGGGGTCGTACCGTTCCAGGGCCTCGAAGGTCCGGCCGGCGGGGGCCGCGACGGGGAGCCGGTGCGTCTTCGAGACGTCGAAGCGCGGGAGGACTTCGTCGAGCCGCGTCCCGCTTCCCGCCGCCGCCGGCGGCGGGCTCACGAGGCGGGCTCGGCCTCGTTCAAGATCTCCAGCACCGGCACGTCCGAGGCCTCGTGCTCGCGCAAATAGGACCGGGCTTTCATCATCCGCTGCGTCCGAAGGAGCACGCGCGTCAAATAGGGCACCTGCGACGGACGGATCTGCCGCATCCATTCGCTCCATCTCTTCTCGCCGCTCATGTTCAGGATGGAGCGGCGCCAGGTCTCCGCGTACAGCTCGAAGAAGCGTTTCGCGCCGAGGCGCGGCTCCCACAGAACGTGGTGCATGTCGTACTTGAACCACGGCTGCCCCTCGAGGATCGGAGAAAGCTTCTGGAACAGCTCCGTTCCCGGGAGGGGCGTCAGGATCGTGTACCCCGCCCGCTGGAAACCGTGTTTCGCGACGAAGTCCCAGAGCTCCCGGAAATGTTCCTCCGTCCAGTCCGGGTCGACGAGGAAGTTTCCCGTGACCCCGTATTTCATCGAACGCGCGATTGCCGCGGCGTCGACGCTCGCGGAGATCTGGTTGTCCTTGACGACGTGCGCGAGACCCTCGTCGGACGCAGCCTCGAGGCCGAAGAAGATGTCGAAGTCCTTCGCGAGCGGCCGCCAGGCCTCGAGCAGCTCGGGATTGCGGCACACGAGATCCGTGCGCGTTTGGACGAGGAGCCAGCGCTTGAAAACGCCTCTCCGCTTCAGCTCTCGAGCGAGCTCCAGGCTGCGCGCCGGATGGTTCCAGAACAGGTCGTCGGCGATGAACACCGCATCGCCGACGGACGCGAGATCGTCCGCGACGGCGCCGATCGCTCGCTCGCGGAAGGTCCGGCCGTAGAGCTGCCAGACGGAGCAGAAGTTGCAGCGATAAGGGCAGCCGCGCGCCGTTTCGACGAGCCAGACGGGCTTGAACAGGAGGCAGTGATACCCGTTGCGGTGCCGTTCGACGAGCTCGCGCGCGGGCCGCTGGACCCGGTCGAGCGCGGTGCGGTCGGCGAGCGGGGACGTGGCGAACCAGCCCTCGGGGGTGCGGAGCCGGAGCGCGGGCACCGCCGCCGCCGTGCGGCCCGCGTCGAGGGCGTCGGCGAGCGCCGGGACCACCTCTTCGCCGTCGTCCACGCAAATCGCGTCGATCGCGTCGTCTTCGAGCGGAGCGGGGTAAGCCGCCGCGGCGTGGCCCCCGACCAGGATGAAGACATCGGGCGAGATCCGCCGGATCGCGCGCGCTGTTTCGAGTATGCGATCGAATTCGAGCGCATGCATCGCCGAGATCCCCACCATCCGCGGGCGCGTGCGGCGGATCCAGGAGGAAAGGCGCGTGCCGCGGAATCGCAGATCCACGACCTCCGTCCTGTGCCCGCGCGCGGTCAAAGCGGCGGCGATGTACTCGAGCCCGAGCGGCTCGACCCGGAAGAAAGGCCCGAGGCCGAAGCGCT
>DATNMZ010000442.1:0-15344 GCA_035602095.1 Thermoanaerobaculia bacterium | reverse complement strand
GGATGGGTCCGCGCTCACGGCGGCAAGCAAAAAGAAGAGCAGCGCCACGTCCGGAGCGAGCCAGTGCGATCCGGAGAGGAGACTGGCGAGAAACGCGATGACCGAGATTCCCGCGGCAGCGGCCCGCGGGTCCTCCGACGGGCGCCGGGCGCGCCGCCAGGCTTGCGAGGCGAGAGAGATCGCCGCGGCGATCGTGACGAGGAATCCCAGGATGCCCGTCTCGGCGAGCGCCTGGACATAGCCGCTCCCGGGATTGTCCCGGGTCGGGAGGGCCCGGCCCTCCTCCCGGAGGAGATCGGGAAATTGCCAGGTGAACGCGCCCATGCCGCCTCCCTCGACGGGGTGACGCAGGAACAGGCGCCCCGCCGCGCGCCAGAGGAGGGGTCGCGCGGAGGCGCGATACTCGAATGGCAGCGCCGGGTCGAAGGTCTCGGCCAGCCGGGCGCCCGCGCTGCCGCCGCCCGCGCGCAATGCCAGAGCCGCCGCGGCTGCGGCGAGCAGGAGAAGAGCGGCGGCCGCAGCCACACGGGCGCGAGGCAACGCCGTCGCGAACGGAAGGAGCACGAGGCTCGCCGTGACGAGGAGGAAGCCGCTGCGCGATCCGGACAGGAAAAGACCCGCCGAGAGAAGAATTCCGAGGGCGGCCGCGGCGATCCGCCTTCCTCCCGCCGCCCGCAGGGCATCCGCGAAAGCCACGAGGAGCAGGAGCGCGCAGAGGAGCCCGAGCGAGTTCGGGTCCACGGCCCCGCCGCCCAGCCGGCCGGTGAGCTTCCAGTACGCCTTCGCCTCGTCCGGCAGGGCACCCACGCGTTGGAGGATCGCCGCGGCAGCCGAAATCCCGGCACCGGCCAGCGAGGCCGAGAGCGCCCCTCTCCTCGCCCCCTCCCCCGCCCGCCGCAGGAGGAAATAGAACGCCACCCCTCCGGCGAGAGCCGCGAAGGCGAAGAGCGATTCGCGCAGAGCCACAGCGTCCGGAAGACCTTCTCCGTTGACTGCGCGACCGGCGAGCCGCCGCGCTGCCGCCCACAGAGTGACGGCGCGCGCGGCCGCCACGAGAGTCGAGAGCGTCCAGACTGCCAGAAGCGCCCGGAGCGCCCGATCCGCCCGCGAGGGCTGCGGTCTGCTCTCGAAGTCGTAGAGGAACCGGAAGCACCATCCCGCCGTGAGCCCGGCGAGCAGGACGCCCGGCCACATGACGGGGTCAGCGCCGCCGCACGTCCGCGCGAGGAGGCCCGCGCAGGGGAAGAGAAAGGAAAACACGAGAATCCCGCGCGCGGGCGAGATCGCCGCGCAGGCCGCGAGCGCGACGGAGAATGCGAGCACGGGCAATCGGTCGGGCGCCCCGGGAGGGAAACCCACGATCAGAAGGAGGGCGCCCGAGGCGAGCGCCGTGAAGAAGAGGATTATTCGCGCGGGCGTGCCCGGCGAGCGGGGAGACGAGTTATCAGTTATCAGTTATCAGTTCTCAGTTCCGAGACACCTGTCGCCCACCACCTGCCACCTGTCATCCCCTGTGGTACTCCTGGAGCGAGGCCACGCTCGTCGTCTCCTCCTGAAGCGCCCGGATCCCCTCGACCGCGGCCGCCGACGCGGAGAGCGTCGTCAGGCACGGAATCCCGAGCTGCAGCGCCGCCGCGCGGATCGCCGCCTCATCGTAGTGCGACGCGCCCCCGAGCGGGGTGTTGATCACCAGCTGGATCCTCCCCTCCCGCATCTCCTCCACCGCGTTGGGATGGCTCTCGTTCACCTTGAAGACCCGTTCCGCCGCGATCCCGGCGGCCGCGAGCGCCGCCTGGGTCCCCTCCGTCGCGCAGAGCTCGAACTTCAAGTCCGCGAGCTCGCGGGCGATGGGAAGGAGCGCCTCCTTGTCATACGGATTGACGGTCAGAAACGCCCGCCCCTCCGTCGGAAGCCGCGTGCCGACGGCGGCGCAGGCCTTGGCGAAGGCGTCGCCGAACCGCGGCGAGATTGCCATCACCTCTCCCGTCGATTTCATCTCCGGGCCGAGGAGCGTGTCCTCTCCAGGAAATTTCTTGAACGGGAACACGGGCGCCTTGATGAAGAAGTCCACGGGATCCCGCTCTTCGGGAAGATCGAGCGAGGCGAGGGATCGTCCGGCGGCGAGGAGCGCGGCGGAGCGGGCCATCGGGATACCGATCGCCTTCGACACGAACGGCACGGTGCGCGAGGCCCGCGGATTCACCTCCAGGACGTACAGCGTTTCGCCCTGCGTGGCGAACTGGACGTTCATCAGACCGCGGACCTGGAGCGCCTTCGCGAGCCGACGCGTCGCGTCCCGAATCTCCGCGAGCTGCGTCTTCGTCACTTTCCAGGCCGGGAGAACGGAGAACGAGTCCCCGGAGTGAATCCCGGCTTCTTCGATGTGCTGCTGGATCCCCCCGATCCAGGTGTCCCTGCCGTCCGAGAGCGCGTCGACGTCGTACTCGAACGCATCGTCTAAGAACCGGTCGATCAAGACCGGGTGCTCCGGAGAGCTTTCGAGGAAGCGGGCCATGTATCGGGAGAGATGCTCTCCGTCGAAAACGACCGCCATCGCGCGGCCGCCGAGCACATAGGAGGGGCGAACCATCAGCGGGTAGCCGATCCGCCGGGCGGCGGCGAGCGCTTCCTCCGGCGTCCGCGCCTCCGCGTGCTCGGGCGCCCGAAGCCCGAGCTCACCGAGGAGCTTGCCGAATCGGCCGCGATCCTCGGCGAGATCGATCGACTCCGGAGACGTGCCCCAGATCGGGTAGCCCGCCGCCTCCAGGGGGCGCGCGAGCTTCAAAGGCGTCTGCCCCCCGAACTGCACGAGAATGCCGTCCGGCTTCTCGTTGTCGAGCACGGCGGAGACGTCCTCGAATGTCAGCGGCTCGAAGTACAGCCGGTCCGAAGTGTCGTAATCCGTCGAGACCGTTTCCGGGTTGCAGTTGATCATCACGGTCTCGAAGCCCGCCTCCGTCAACGCGTAGCAAGCGTGGACGCAGCAGTAGTCGAACTCGATCCCCTGCCCGATCCGATTCGGGCCGCCGCCCAGGACGACGACCTTCTTCCTGTCGGTCCGGATCGACTCGTTTTCCTCCTCGTACGTCGAATAGAAGTAGGGCGTTTCCGCCTCGAACTCGGCCGCACAGGTGTCGATCGTCTTGAAGACCGGCACGACCTTCTTCTCCTGGCGGGCCCGGCGCACGTCCGCCTCGCCGGTCGCGAGCGCCCGCGCCATCGACCGATCGGACAGGCCGAGGCGCTTGGCGCGGAGCAGGTCTTCCCGCGAAAGGTCCGCAAGCCGCCGCTGCGACAGACACCGCTCCTCGGCGACCATCCGGCGCACGGCGTCCAGGAACCAGGGGTCGATCTTCGTGTGCGCGGCGATCTCCTCGAGGCTCATTCCGGCGATGAAGGCGCGGCGCAGATGGAAGATCCGCTCCCAGGTGGGCACCTGGAGCTTCGCGATGAGCTCCTCGCGCGGGATCGCCGCTCCGCCGTCGTCGAGGCCGTCACGGCCGATCTCGAGCGACCGGATCGCCTTGCCGAAAGCCTCGGCGAACGTGCGCCCGATCGCCATCGCCTCCCCGACGGACTTCATCTGGATCGAGAGCCGCGTGTCGGCGAGCGGAAACTTCTCGAAGGCCCAGCGCGGGATCTTCACCACGACGTAGTCGAGAGAGGGCTCGAAGCACGCGGGAGTCTTTTTCGTGATGTCGTTCGGGATCTCGTCCAGACGGTAGCCGACGGCGAGGAGGGCGGCGATCTTCGCAATGGGAAACCCCGTGGCCTTCGAAGCGAGGGCGGAGGAGCGCGACACGCGCGGGTTCATCTCGATGACCACCCGCCGACCCGTGGCCGGATCCACCGCGAACTGAATGTTCGACCCTCCCGTGTCCACGCCGACCTTGCGGATCACGGCCATCGCCTCGTCTCGCATCTCCTGGTACTGGCGGTCCGACAGGGTCATCTGCGGGGCGACGGTAATCGAGTCGCCGGTATGAACTCCCATGGCGTCGAAGTTCTCGATCGAACAGATGATGATCACGTTGTCGGCCGTGTCGCGCATCACTTCGAGCTCGAATTCCTTCCATCCCTCGACCGACTCCTCGATCAAGACCTCGTGGGAGGGGGATTCCGACAGCCCGTTCGCGACGCTGCGCCGGAACTCTTCCGCCGTGCGCGCCCAGCCGCCGCCCGATCCGCCGAGAGTGAAAGACGGCCGGATGACCGCCGGCAGGCCGATGCGGGAGATGATTTCTTCCGCCTCCGCGAGCGATCGCGCCGTGCCGGATTGGGGGACGTCGGCGCCGATCTCGAGCATCGCCTGCTTGAAGAGCTCCCGGTCCTCGGCGAGGCGCACCGCGTGCTCGTTCGCACCGATCAGCTTCACGCTCCACTTGTCCAGGATTCCGCGGTCGGCGAGGGCCAGGGTCAGGTTCAATGCCGTCTGGCCACCGACCGTCGGGAGGATCGCGTCCGGACGCTCCTTTTCGACGATGCGCTCCAGGTAGTCGGGCGTCAGCGGTTCGACATAGGTCGCGTCCGCGATCTCGGGGTCCGTCATGATCGTCGCCGGATTGGAGTTGACGAGGATGACGCGGTACCCCTCGCCGCGGAGCGCGCGGACGGCCTGCGTGCCGGAGTAGTCGAACTCGGAAGCCTGGCCGATGACGATGGGGCCGGAACCGATGATGAGGATCGACTGGATGTCGGTCCGTCTCGGCATCAGGCGCTGCCGGAGCCGCCGGGATCGCTCTCGGAATTCATCGGGCGGGCGCGAAGTCTATCGCGGATTCCCCGCGCGCTTCGCGCCCTCTCGAACCGCCCCGCGGAAGGTGCAACCGCCTACGAGCGGGGCAGCGCCTGTTCCCGCGAGCGCCGGTTTCCCGGCCGCGCGGACGGGGGCGCCGCGATCGTCCGATCGGGACTGCAGGCCCCCCGCAGGATCGTGCCGTACCGGCCGACGGCGAAGAGCTCCCCGCCGAGCGAGCGAATCCGGTACAGGTCGTTGGTCGTCCCCGACGCGACGGGCGCCCAGGCCGCCCCGTCCGGGCTTTCGACGCGGACTCCGCCTTCTCCGACCGCCACGAACCGCGAGCCGGCCCACGCCACACCCGAAAGCGTCGCGGTCGTCGCGGCGCCGCGCTCGTCCCAGTGCGCTCCGTCCGAACTCGAAAGGGCGAGACCGGTATCGCCGACCGCAACGAACCGCGATCCGCTCCACGCGACGTCCGTCAGCGATCCTCCCCCCTTCGAGAACTGAACCGTCCACTCCCGCGCGTCCGGGCTCGTGAAGACGGCGCGCGAGCCGTCCCCGCCGACCGCAACGTACTGGCGGCCGTCGAAAGCGACGGCGTAGAGGGTGCTGCTCGTCCTGCCGGCGAACTCCCAGACGAGCCCGTCCGCGCTCGTCTCGACGGTGCCGCCGTAGCCCACCGCGACGAACTGCCGCCCGTCCCACAGCACGTCCGTGAAGGAATCGCCGCGCTCGGGATCGCGCGCCGTCCAGGCGACGCCATCCTCGCTCGAAAGGATCGTGCTCTTGTCCCCGACCGCGACCCAGCGGCGCCCGTTCCCCGCGACTCCGAACAGCTGCCGGTCGGAGGCCTGCCCCCGAGCCGTCCAGCTCGCGCCATCCGGACTCGTCAGGATGGTCCCGAAGACGCCGACGGCGACGTACTGACGCCCGTCTGAAGCGATCGCCGCGATCGCGTTGTTGCGGTATCCGCCGCTCCGGCCCGTCCATGCGACGCCGTCCCGGCTCGTCAAGATGGTGCCCCGCGCGCCGACCGCGACGAGGGTCGTCCCGTCGGTCGCGATCGCCGAGAGGTCGCTCAAGGTGGGCGAGGGAAAGTGGCTCCAGCGCGCTCCGTCGGAGCTCGTGAAGACCGTTCCGCTCTCGCCGACGCCCACGAACGCGGCCCCGGTCCACTGAATGAACTTCATCGGGTACGCCAGGCCGAGCGAGTCCCCCGTCCAGTTCATCCCGTCGGAGCTCCGGAGGATCCCCGCCGTCGCCACGAACCCGGTCGAGCTGACGACGAACTGCGAGCCGTTCCAGGCGACGGATGAAAGTGTGTCGCGGGTGTCGTAGGAAGCCGCGGTCCAGGAGACTCCGTCGGGGCTGACGAGCAGCGCGCCGATCTCTCCCACCGCCACGAACCGTGAGCCGTTCCAGGCGACGTCGGAGAGGGCCTTCGACGTCCCGGAGGCGCGGGGCGTCCAAACCGAGCCGTTGGGGCTCGTCGCGACCGCCCCCGCGTCACCCACGGCGGCGAACTGCGAACCGCTCCAGGAAACGCGCCGCAGCGTCGATGCCGTCCCGACGCCATGCGCGGTCCAGAGGACGCCGTCCGGGCTCGTCAACGCCGATCCGCCCGCGCCGACGGCGACAAAGAGCGAGCCATTGAAGGCAACGGACTCGAGGTCTGCCCGGGTGTTCGAGACGCGCGCCATCCATGCCGCGCCGTCCGAGCTCGTCAGGATCGTGCCCGCGGCGCCGACGGCGACGAACGTGCCGTGCCCGTAGGCGGCGCCGGCGAGGCGATTGCCCTGCGGAGTCGGGTTCTGCCATTGGAAGTCGCCGCACTGGGCGGAAAGGGGCAGTGCGAGGGCCAGAGACACGAGGGCCGCGAAGAGAGCTTTCGTCGAGATTCTGGACATGCGTGCCTCCCCGGAAAATGCGGTTGAGCGCTTGAGCACTTGAGCGGTGAGCGTCCGACGGCCGCTCGTTCCATTGATTATAGGCCGCTCCGGGCGGGAGGCTACCGGCCGAGCGTGCGCAGCCACGCCCAGGCGTGGGACTTCGATCCTGCTCCGGACGCATGGGATTTCGGGTCGGCCGCGGCGGCGATCCGCTGCGCGACCGCCGCGGGCGGATCCCGGAGAATCGCCTGGACCTTCGGATCCGGCGCCGCCCCGCTCGCCCGGCTCGTCCGGTAGCCCCGCGCGAAAGAGCAAGCGAGAGAGAGGACCGCGAGGGTTTGCGCGTCCGGGCTCGTATCCGGGTTGCGCCGGCAGAAACGGTCGAACCAGGCGGCGAGATCCCCTTCCGCCGACTGGCGTGCCCCTTCCGGGAGCCCGTATTGCCGAAAAGCCGTTTCGATCAGGGGAAGTGCACGACGAAAGGCCTGGGGCGCGTTCGACGGGCCCGCCGATCCGATTCGCTTTTGTTCCAGAATCGAACGCATTTCCGAAGCCTTCTGCCGGGGGAATGCCGTGTTTGGTCCGGCGAGTTCGACGATATTACTCCTCTCCGAGCCGGATCCCAAGGCGGAAGCGTCTGCGGAGGCTCGCGAAGCCGGCGGGGCCGGACCGTACCGGGCGTTCGTCCGTCGTCCGCACGGCCCGAACACGCAAAACGCCCGTTCCGCGTCATTTGTCCGGCCGTCGACGACCTCGCCGCCACGCGGGCAAAGCCCTCTCCCGAGAGGAGTTGCAGGATCGGAGCCCCGCAAACGCGGCATCGGCTTATTCGTACCGCAGCGCTTCGGCGATGTCCGTCGAGGAGGCGCGGCGCGCGGGGAGCCAGGAGGCGGCGAGAATCGCGAGCCCGGCGAAGGCGACGATCGCGGCGAGGTCGATGCCCCGAACGAGGAACGGGATGAAGGAGACGAAGTAGATCTCGGCGACGCCCGGCGGAAAGGAGAGGAGCCGGAACTCCGTCGCCGCCCAGCAGACGATCCCGCCGAAGAGCACCCCGGCGACGACGCCGCTTCCGCCGAGAAGCGCACCGAGCCAGACGAACACGCGGGAGAAGAAGGGAGGCGGCGCCCCGAGGGTCGCGAGGATCCCGATGTCGCGCTTCTTCTCCTGCACCGTCATGACGAGCGTCGCGACGAGGTTGAACGTCGAGACGGCGACGATCAGGCCGATGACGAGGAAAAGGGTCGTCTGCTGGAGCGCGAGCGCGGAGAAGAGGCCGCCGTTCATCGAGCGCCAGTCGCTCACGGAGAAGCCGCGGCCGGCGGCCTTCTCGATCGCCCGCGCCGAGCGTCCCGTGTCCGCGCCCCGGACGAGGCGCACTTCGAGAACGTCGGCGGGCGCCTCGAGCCTGCAGAGGGAGCGGAGGACCGCGCGGTCGAGGAACACCCACTCCGAGTCGTACTCGGCGAAATTCGTCCGGAAGATCCGCCGGACCCGGAACTGCCCGAAGCGCGGGGAAAGTCGCGACGCCTCGCGGGAGCGGTCGGCGACGGCGAGGGTGATCGGGTTCCCCTCGCGCACGTCGAGGCGACGGGCGAGCTCCGCGCCGATTGCCACGCCCGGCAGCTCCCCCGCTCCGCCGCGGGTCAGAACGCGGCCCGCATCGGGAAGATAGGCGTCGATCTCCGAGACCGCTCGCTCGCGCCCCGGATCGACTCCTTTCAGGATCGCGTCCGCGCCGTCCGGCGTGGCGGCGGATGAGGCGATGCCAGCCTGGTAGATGACGGGGGCCACCGCGCGCACGCCCGGGACGGAGGACACACGGCGCTCGGCCGCCTCGGTGTCCGGATATCCGCCCGAAGGCAGCGGCAGCGGGAAGACCACCACCTCGGCGTTCGCGCCGATCAGCTTTTCCCGGATCTCGGTCCGGTATCCGGAGAGAAGCCCCATCGCGACGACCAGGGCCGCGACGCCGAGGGCGATACCCGCGATCGACAAGAGCGAAACCGACGAGACGAGCCGCGACGGCTTCGAGCGCAGGTAGGCGAGCGCCACCTCGAGCTCGAGCTTCATTTCAGCCGACCCGGGACTTCGCGCCCCGCAGGGACGAGACGAATTCCCGGAAGAGCCCGTGCGCGTCCCGGGGACCCGGGGCGGCTTCCGGGTGGAACTGCGCCGCCAGGATTGGGAGCGTCCGATGACGGAATCCTTCGAGTGTTCCGTCGTTCAAGTTCCGGTGCGTCGCGAGAAGATCCGCCGGCAGGGTCGCCGCGTCCACCGCGAATCCATGGTTCTGGGAGGTGATCGAAACCGCGCCGGTCGTCAGGTCGGCCACGGGATGGTTGGCGCCGCGATGCCCGAACTTCAGCTTGAAGGTGGAGCCCCCGAGCGCCAACCCGAGCAGCTGGTGGCCGAGGCAGATTCCGAAGATCGGGCGCTCTCGAAGGAGCTTCTCGATCGTGCGGATCGGGCCCGGGAGTGCCGCGGGGTCGCCCGGTCCGTTCGAGAGGAATATGCCGTCCGGATCGGCCGCGAGGATCGCCTCGGCCGGAGCGGCCGCCGGAAAGACGGTCACGCGGCAGCCGGCCGCGTTCAAGAGCCGCACGATGTTGCGCTTCATTCCATAGTCGACGGCGGCGACGTGAAACTGCTCCGCAGGGACGGGGAACACCGACACCGCCGATGGCGAGACCGACAGGGCCAGGTCGCTTCCCAGCATCGGCGGCGACGCGAGGACGCGCCGCAGGAGCTCCGCCGGATCGTCCGTCTCCGTCGAGACGCCGGCGCGCATCGCTCCCTCGGAACGGATGCGCCGGACGAGCGCCCGGGTGTCGAGCCCGTGGAGGCCGAGCACCCCGGCCCGCTCGAGAAAGTCGGCGAGGCTCTCCTCTCCGCCGGTCCCGCTCCAGCGCTGCGGGAAGTCCCGCGCGATGAACCCCGCGACGTGGACCCTGTCGGACTCCGACTCGTCCGCGCGGACGCCATAATTGCCGACGTGCGCGGCCGTCATCACGACGATCTGGCCGGCGTAGGACGGGTCCGTCAGGACCTCCTGGTACCCGCTCATTGCCGTGTTGAAGACGATCTCGCCGAAGCAGGTCCCCGGCCGTCCGACCGCTTCTCCGCGCCAGGCGCTCCCGTCTTCGAGGACGAGCAGGCCTCTCACGCTGTCCGTCCTACCACGGGCGCGAGCTGGCGCACCTGCCCGACGAGCTCGGCGAACATCTCCGGGAGCAGCGCCTGCGGGCCGTCCGAGAGCGCGGCTTCCGGGTGGTTGTGCACTTCGATCAAGAGACCGTCCGCCCCACAGGCGATCGCCGCGCGGGAGAGCGGCAGCACTTTCTGGCGCTTTCCGGTGCCGTGGGACGGATCGACGAGGATCGGCAGATGGGAAATGCGCTGGACGTACGGGATCGCCGAGAGGTCGAGGGTATTGCGCGTGTGATCGGAAAACGTGCGCACGCCCCGCTCGCAGAGCATCACCTCGTAGTTTCCCTCCGCGAGGAGGTACTCGGCCGAGAGCAGCAACTCCTCGATCGTCGCCGACATCCCGCGCTTCAAGAGGACGGGCTTGCGCATCCGCCCGAGCTTTCGGAGAAGCGAGAAGTTCTGCATGTTCCGGGCGCCGACCTGCAGGCAGTCGGCGTACTCCGCGACGAGCTCCGCGGTCTCGGTGTCGAGGACCTCGGTCACGATCGGCAGTCCCGTCTCCGCCCGCACCTTCGCGAGTATCTTCAGGCCTTCGAGCCCGAGCCCCTGGAAGGAATAGGGGGATGTCCGCGGCTTGAACGCCCCTCCCCGGTAGAGATTCGCCCCCGCGGCGCGCACGGCGTGTCCCACCTCGAGGGCCTGCCGCTCGGATTCGACCGCGCAGGGTCCCGCCACGATCGCCAGCGCCGGCCCTCCCACCGGGACTCCGGCGACCGAGACGACCGAGTTCTCCCGCTTCGCCTCTCGCGAGACGAGCTTGTAGGGCGCGGAAACCGGGATGACTTCCGCCACCCCGGGAAGATTCTCGAACGCTCCCGCTTCGACGCTGCCGCGGTTGCCCGTGATGCCGATGGCCGTGCGCTGCGCTCCTGGAATCGGGTGAGCGTTCAACCCCATTCCCTGGACGGTCTCGACGACCCGGCGAACGTCGTCGGCGGTGGCCGCCGCCTCCATGACGATGAGCATTGGGTGCTATCATCATTGGCTGGATCGCGCCGTGTCAAACTCGTCGAAAGGCAAGTCCGGAATGAGACGGATCATCCTCCCCGGCCTCTCTGCGAGCCTGGCGCTCGCGGCTCTTCTCGTTTCCTCGTCTCTCTTCGCCTACAACGTGAAGCTGAAAGACGGC
Source organism: Thermoanaerobaculia bacterium (assembly GCA_035602095.1). GTDB lineage: Bacteria > Acidobacteriota > Thermoanaerobaculia > UBA5066 > Gp7-AA6 > JALYUA01. The sequence continues at coordinate 4,375 of DATNMZ010000442.1, read as the reverse complement.
TCGATCATCTTCGCGCGCACCAAGTACCAGGTGAAAGGGAAGAAGGCGATCATCACTCTTCAGAACGGAACGGTGACGAGCTACGACCTCGATCAGGTCGACATTCCCGGCACCGAGCAGTACAACAAGGAGAACCCCGGGAACGTGCTGGTCATCGACAGCAGCGGGGACAGGCCCGCCAACGTCTCGATCGTCACGCCGAACCCGACGTCGAGCCTGCAGGACGTCATCCGCCGCAAGAAGGTGACCGTCGAGACTAAGGCGGAGCGCAACTCCCCCGAAGCCAACGCCGCCCTGGCATCCCAGCAGGTCGATGCGACCATTGACCAGGCGTTCCGGAAGGTCCTGGACGGCGCGGGAATCACCCAGTATCGCCTGACGAATCAGCGTGGAAAGATCCGCTTCCTCGCCACGACCAACACCGAAGAGGCGGTTTTCAACACCGTCTCCGCCGCCGCCCGTGCCCTGGCCGACCTCGGAAGCCGGGGCCGGGACGTGTCCGTCGAGATCGTGCTCACGACCTCCGGAGGGGAATCGGGCGGATCCTTTCAGATGACCGCGGATCAGGCGCGCCTGATCGTCAACGGCAACGTCACGATCGCGGATTACTTCCTGAAGAACGTGATCCTCTGACAGGAGTCCGTTGGGGTGGCCCGGCGCGGGTCACCCGGCGGGAATTCCGGGTTAGCCTCTCGACCAGGAGACGACATGGGCCAGGCGGTCCCGCAGAATTTCAAGAATCACCGGCGCTTCATCCCGGTCTACCATTTCGTCGCCTTCGGAATCTTCGTCATTAACGCCGTCTATTCGCTCGTGAAGCTCGTCCGGGCCCCCTCCTGGGACACGGGTCTCGGTCTCGCCGTCGCGTTTGCCCTGCTCGTGCTCTTCTTCTACGCGCGGATGTTTGCGCTGTTGGTGCAGGACCGCGTGATCCGAGCCGAGATGCGGAGGCGTCTGAACGAAGTGCTGCCGGCCGATCTCCGCGGCCGGATCGACGAGCTCAGCCGGGATCAAGTCGTCGCCCTCCGGTTCGCGAGCGACGCGGAAATTGCGGACCTCTTCCGAGAGGTGCTCACGAACAACATCCAGAATCGGGACGAGATCAAGAAGCGCATCAAGGACTGGAAAGCGGATTACTTCCGCGCCTGAAAGAGATCCCCTCGACCCGACGACTTTCCCGAACTAGGAGTCTTCGAGCGTGTCGGGGACGGGAGTCAGGTGGTAGCGGGGATCCTCGCCCACGGCGCGCTGGAATCGGTCGGCAAACGAGGGAAGCTCGCCGGCCGGCTCGTCCGCGAAGATCCGCTCGACTCTGTGGAGCGGAAAAAAGACGGTCGCCGGGAAGAACGTCGGAGGCTCCTTGTGGGCGATCTCGCGCACCCAGCCCTCGAAGCCTTCGAGCGACAGGCCGCGCACGGTCACGCCCGTGGCGTCGCGCTCCCGGAGGAGCCCCCAGAACTTCTGGCGCGGGTTGACGAGCGCAACGAGCACGAAGTCCCCGGGCTTCATCCCGTGCCTCCAACTGTCTCGGAGAGCTCGATCAACAGGCCGTGTCCCGCGTCGGGATGGAGGAACGCGACTCGTTTGCCGTCGGCCCCGGGGACGGGCGTGCGGTGGAGGAGCCGGAAGCCGCGGGACGCCAGCCCGTCCAGCGCCGCCTCGAGGTCATCCACGGAAAAGCAGACGTGGTGCACGCCCGGGCCCCGCTTCGCGAGGAACTTCGCGACGGGCGAGTCCTCGGACGTCGGTTCCAGGAGCTCGATCCGGCTTTCGCCGATGGGCAGAAACGCCGTTCGGACTTTCTGCGAGGGGACCTCCTCGCGGTGAGCCTCCTCGAGGCCCAGGGCGCGGTATATGCCGAGCGCGTCGTCCAAGGAAACCACCGCGACGCCGATATGGTCGATCTTGTAGGCGGGCATCGGGAAAAGTTATCAGTTCTCCGTCGAGCGTTTCAGTTCTCGACGCGGGCGGAACGCTCGCGCACGAAGCGATCGAAGAGCCGGGCCGCCGCGGCGTAAGGGTCCTCGGCGCGGACGGCCACCCGCGCGGCTGCCTCCTCCAGGCCGCCGCCGGGGCGGGACGGGGCCCCGACGTCGCGCCGGAATCGCTCCTCGAGGATGCCGAGAACCCGGGCGCGCGCGCGCCGCTCTCCCCGGCGGATCCGCTCGCCGGCCGCGCCCAGGAACTCCGCGTGAGCGTCGAGCGCCGCGATCGTCTCCGAGACGCCCTGGCGCGCGGGTGCGATCGTCCGAACGATCGGCGGACGCCAGCCGGTGCCGGGCGTCCCATCGAGCATCATCGAGAGCTCCGCCTCGGTGCGATCGGCGCCCTCGCGGTCCGCCTTGTTGACCACGAACACGTCGCCAATCTCGAGGATGCCGGCCTTGATCGCCTGGATCTCATCGCCCGACCCCGGCACCAGGACGACGGCAACCGTCTCCGCCGCCTTCACGATGTCCACCTCTCCCTGCCCGACACCCACGGTCTCGATCACGACGATGTCGAATCCGGCGGCGTCGAGGACGTCCACGGCGTCCCACGTGGCGCGAGAAAGTCCGCCGAGCGCGCCCCGCGTCGCCATCGAGCGAATGAACACGCCGGGGTCCGTGTAGATCTCCGACATCCGGATGCGGTCGCCCAGGATCGCGCCGCCCGTGAACGGCGAAGACGGATCCACGGCCACGATACCGACGCGCCTGCCCTGCGCGCGCCAGGCCTGCGCGAGCCTCTGGACGAGCGTCGATTTGCCCGCGCCGGGCGGCCCGGTGATGCCGACGACGCGGGCGCGGCCGGTGCGCGGAAAGAGCGCCCCGAGAAGCTCGGGAGAGCCCCCGTCGCGCTCGAGCGCCGAGATCGCCTGACCGATGCGGCGGAAGTTGCCCGCCGAGACGCCTTCGACGATCGCGGCGAGCCCCGGGGAGGCGCTCAAGGTGCCGGCGCCCCCGTCGAGGTCAGCCGAGGAGGCTGCGGGCGATGACGAGCCTCTGGATTTCACTCGTCCCCTCGCCGATCGTGCAGAGTCTCACGTCGCGGTAGAACTTCTCGACGGGGAAGTCCTTGATGAAGCCGTACCCTCCGTGAATCTGGATCGCCTTCTCGGTCGCGCGCACGGCGACCTCGGAGGCGTAGAGCTTCGCCTGCGCGGAGAAGCGCGTGACGTCCTCGCCGGCGTCCTTGGCCGCCGCGGCCCGGAGCGTCAAGAGCCGCGCGGCGTCGATCTCCGTCGCCATGTCGGCGAGGAAGAACTGGATCGCCTCGAACTCCGCGATGGGCTTGCCGAACTGGCGGCGTTCCTTCGCGTACCGGAGCGCCGCCTCGTAGGCTCCGCGGGCGATTCCCAGGGAGAGCGCGGCAATCGAGATCCGTCCGCCATCCAGGATCTTCATCGAATCGACGAAACCCCGGCCCTCGGTACCCAGGAGACCCTCCGCGGGAATGCGGCAGTCTTCCATCACGAGCGTGCAGGTGTCGGACGCGCGCATCCCGAGCTTGTTCTCCTTCTTGCCGACGCGGATGCCGGGATTGTCGAGCTCGACGATGAACGCCGAGATGCCGTGGCGGCCGGCGGAGCGCTCGGTCACCGCCATCAGGACCGCGACCTGGCCGACGGAGGCGTTCGTGATGAAGTTCTTCGACCCGTTCAAGACCCAACCCGACGGATCCCGTACCGCCGTCGTCTTCGTCCCGCCCGCGTCCGAGCCCGCTTCCGCTTCCGTCAGGCCCCACGCGGCCAGCCACTCTCCCGAGGCGAGCTTCGGGATGTATCGCCTCCGCTGGGCTTCCGTGCCGAACTGAAAGATGTGGTTCGATCCGAGCGAGTTATGGGCCGCGAGCGAGAGGGCGATGGACGCGTCCACGGCCGCGATCTCCTCGACGATCGCCACGTAGTCGCCGTAGGAGAGGGCCGCGCCGCCGTACTCTTCGGGAAACAGAACGCCCAGGAAGCCGAGCTCTCCCAGCTTTCGGAACACTTCGCGGGGGAACTGCTGAGCCTCGTCCCACTCCATCACGTGGGGGCGAATCTCCGCGTCCGCGAAGTCGCGGACCACCTGGACGATCGCCTCGCGCTCGGCTGAGACCGCCATGGCCATCCGGACCATTCTAGCCCGGACTCCTCCGGTTCCCTCGCCGGCGCCGCGCGCCCGCGACTGCGGAAACAGGGCCGGCACCCTGCTAGCGCGTGGAAGGACTGGAGGCTGCGAGAGTGTTGCCCGGCACGATCTCGACGCCCGTGTAGTAGTGCCGCAGGATCTCGTCGTAGGTGGCGCCCGCGAGCGACATCCCGTAGGCGCCGTTCTGGCACATCCCGACGCCGTGTCCCCACCCGCGGCCCAGGAAGAGGAACTCGAGCTCTCCCTGGGGCCCGCGAACCTTC
>DATNMZ010000441.1:0-2291 GCA_035602095.1 Thermoanaerobaculia bacterium | reverse complement strand
CCCCGCGTGGAAGCCCGTGGCGCGTTCGTGAGGGGCTCTTCCCAGTCGCGCTTCCGGGTCACCGCGCTGACGGGCGACGTCGCGATCGCCGTCGCCGCGCTCGATCTCGCGTTCTGGATCCGGACGCGCGTCTGGATTCCCGGCACGGAGACGCTTCTGCCGCTCTCCAACGTCCAGTTCACGCCTCGCAACGTCCTCCTCGTCGCCGCCGCGCAGGGGATCTCGCTTTCGCTCTTCGGTCTCTACGGGGCCCGGGAGCGATTTCGCGATCCTCTCGGGAGGCTGCTCATTCCTGCGCTTTTCTTGCAGCTCCTCGCGCTCTCGGCTGTGTTCTTCCTGGCCTTCGCGCAGGCCTACGCCTTTCCCCGGTCCGTGCTCGTTCTCTATGTCCTCGTCAACGGCCTTCTCCTTGCGCTGTGGCGGTCGCTTCTGGACCGCCTCTTCCCGCAGCCGCGGCGGCGCGCGCTGATCGTGGGAGCGGGGCCGGCGGCCGTCCTGATCGCCGAGGCGATTGCCCGGCATCCCTGGTCCGGTGTCGAGGTCGTCGGGCTCGTCGCCGACCGAGAAAGCCCTCTGGCGGAGGTTCCGCGGGTCGGAGGGCTGGAAGATCTCGCGCAAGCCGTCGATCGCCTGCGCGCGGACGAGATCATCCTGACGCCGGAGGAGACGAGCTGGAGGGACCGGATCGGCGAAGCGCTGCCCCGGGAGTGGAAGGCGGACCTTCTCGTCTGGCCGTCGCCGTTCGAGACGATGATCGGGCGCCTGCGCTTCCGCATCGTCGGAGATCTCCCTCTCTTAGAGGCCAGGCTGCGCCCCCTCGAGGGCGTTCCCGCCGGCGCGAAACGCGCGTTCGACGTGGCTCTCTCGGCGCTGCTCCTGATTGCGGCGCTTCCGCTGCTGTCGCTCGCCGCGCTCGCCGTTCTCTCGACGTCGCGCGGCGGACCCTTCTTCCGCCAGGTTCGGGTCGGCAAGGACGGCCGGGACTTTTCCCTCTGGAAGCTCCGCACCATGCGTTTCGGAGCCGAGGCCGGCACGGGGGCCGTCCTCGCCGCCCCCGGTGACCCGCGCGTCACGGCGGTCGGGCGCCTCTTGAGGGCGCTCCGGCTCGACGAAATTCCCCAGCTCTGGAACGTGCTTCGAGGCGACATGAGCCTGGTGGGTCCCCGGCCCGAGCGGCCCGAGTTCACGCAACGCTTCACCGGCACCGTCGCCGGATATGCGCTGCGCCATTCCGTCCGTCCGGGCATGACCGGGCTCGCTCAGGTCTCCGGGGATTACGCGACGGAACCGGAGATCAAACTGCGTTACGATCTTGCCTACTTGAACAACTGGTCGTTCGGGCTCGATCTCGCCATCCTGCTCCGGACCCTGCCGGTCGTCTTGACCCGACGCGGAGTCTGATGTGACCCCGGAACAGGCCCGGCCGGCGCCCGAGCCCCCTCCCGGGGTCTCGCCGCGCCCCCGGATCGCCGTCGTCATGCCCGCCTACAACGCCGAGAAGACGCTCGCGCGCACCTGGGCGGACATTCCGATGCGCTCTGTGGATGACGTGATCCTCGTGGACGACGCGTCCCGGGACCGGACCGTCGAAGAAGCCCGGCGCCTCAACCTGCACGTCGTCGTGCACCCGAAGAACCGCGGTTACGGCGGAAACCAGAAGACGTGCTATCGCACGGCTCTCGAACGCGGCGCCGACATCGTGGTGATGGTGCACCCCGATCATCAGTACGACCCGACCGTCATTCCGCATCTCGTCGAGCCGCTCCTGGCGGGGGAGTGCGACGCGGTCTTCGGCAGCCGCATGCTGGGCGGCCGGCCGATCCAGGGCGGCATGCCGAAGTGGAAGTATCTCGGAAACATCTTTCTGACGGCGATCGAGAACGCGACGTTTCTGATCTACCTGACCGAGTACCACAGCGGTTTCCGGGCCTACAGCCGGCGGTATCTCGAATCGGTCCGCCTCGAGGCGAATTCCGACGGGTTCGTGTTCGACACGCAGATCATCGCGCAGGGGATGGCGAAGGGCCTCCGGATCCGCGAGATCCCGATCGAGACCCGCTATTTCGACGAGGCGTCCCAGATCGCCTTCGGCCCGTCGGTCCGCTACGGCTTCGCGATCTTGAGGACGATGCTTCTCTACAAGCTGCACGTCTGGGGAATCTGGTCGGCGGGAATCTTCAGGTAGTTATCAGTTATCAGTTCTTAGCTATCAGCTATCAGCCGTCAGCTATCAGCTCCTGACACCTGACACCTGACACCTGACACCTGACACCTACTACCCTAGTCCGGCA
>DATNMZ010000440.1:0-4033 GCA_035602095.1 Thermoanaerobaculia bacterium | reverse complement strand
CCGACGTCGGGAACTCGGGCGCGCTCGACCTCATCACGCCGGGCGCGCTCTGGTCAGCTGGTCCGTCCGGGTACCGGCGCGTCGCGATCGCGGACGGGGAGAAGGTCACGCCGTTCGATTTCGATTCCGACGGCGACCTCGACCTCTACATTTCCGCGCCCGCCGGCGACCGGCTGCTCCGGAACAATCTCGACGGCACCTGGACGGACGTCACGGCCGGACTGCCGCCGCAGACGGCATCTCGGGCCGCCGTGGCCGCGGATTTCGATCGCGACGGAGATCCCGATCTGGTCCTCGTGCGGGCCCGGGGCGGCCTCGCCCTTCTCGACAACCTGCGCGGCGGCCGCCTCGCGGAGCGGGAAGCCGGACTGCCGCGTTCCGGAACGTTTGCTGCCGTGGCGGCGGCCGACTTGAACGCCGACGGGCGGCCGGATCTCGTCTGGACGACCGAAACGTCCGCGTTCGTCGCGCTGAACCGCGGCGACGGGACGTTCCTGCCGGCCCGGGAGATCCCCTCCGGTGGAAAGCCACTCCTGTTCGATTTCGACAACGACGGCGCTCTCGACCTGTTCCTCGCTTCGCCGCGCGGGTCGGCGCTGTACCGCAACGACGGCACCGGAACCTTCTCGCGCGTCGAAGGGGCCTTCCCGGCGGCGCTCGACGCGGAGGCGGTGGACGTGGATGGGGACGGCGACCTCGACCTCATCCTCGTGACCGCCGAAGGCGGGGCGCTCCTCCTCGACAACGACGGCGGCAATGCGAACGGATGGCTCGATGTCGCGCTGGAAGGCCTCCCGACGGGCTCGGCCAAGGTCAATCGGTTCGGATACGGGTCCGAGATCGAGATCAAGGCACGGGGGCTGTACGCGTTTCGCACGGCGGTGCGGCCGGTGACCCGGATCGGGCTCGGCGCGGCGCGAAAGGCGGACGTGCTGCGCGTCATCTGGACGAATGGCGTTCCCCAGAATGCGCTGTCGCCTCCCGCCCGCACCGTCGTGAAGGAAGTCCAGCAGCTCAAGGGCTCCTGCCCGTTTCTCTACGCGTTCGACGGCCGCCGGTGGAACTTCGTGACGGACGCGCTCGGCCGGAGCCCGGCGGGCCTTCTCTTCGACGGGGTCCATCCGGCGGTCGCGGACACGCGGGAGTGGCTCGTCGTGCCGGGCAGCCTCCTCCGCCCGGACGCCCGAGGACGGCTGCTCCTCGATTTCACGGAAGAGCTCTGGGAGACCGCATACCTCGATCTCGCCGAGCTCGCCGCTCTCGACCATCCGGCCGGGATCGAAATCGTCTCGAACGAGAAGATGGTGCCGCCTCCTTTCCCCCGCAAGGCCCTCTTCACGTCGGCCCATCCGTTCACGCCGCGCGCCACGGACGAGGCGGGCCGGGACCGCACGGAGGAGATCTCCCGCCAGGATGGGCGGTACCTCGCCGGGTTCGCGCCGACCCGATACCAGGGGATCGTCGCGCCGCACGACCTCGTCCTCGAGCTCCCGCGCGCGCGGGCAGCGCGCAGAGTCTGGCTCTATCTGACGGGCTGGATCTTCTACATGGATACCTCCTTGAACGTTTCGCTCTCCCAGGGGACGGTAGCTCGCCCGTTCGGCCCGGAGCTCGATGTCCCGGACGGCCGCGGCGGATGGAAGACCGCGATCGCGGCGATGGGATACCCGGCCGGCAAGACCAAGACGGTCCCCGTGGACCTCTCGGACGTGCTCGACCGGCGCGACCCGCGCGTGCGGATCCGGACGAACCTCGCCATCTTCTGGGACCGGATCGCTTACACGGTCGACGAAGAGCCGGCGCCGGTCACGCGGACGGAGGTCCCGCTCGCGCGCGCCGAGCTTTCCTTCCGGGGGTTCTCGCGGATGACCCGGGAGACGCCGGACGGTCCGCAGGTCTTCGTGCATGACGAGGTCGACAGAGCTCCGCGCTGGGCGGACATGACGGGCCTCTACACCGGCTTCGGAGACGTGCGCGAGCTTCTGACGGCGGCCGACGACCGCTGCGTGGTGATGAAAGGGGGCGATTCCATCCGGCTCGAGTTCGAGTCACGGGGACTTCCCCCCCTTCGGCAGGGATGGGTCCGCGACTGGCTGGTGGTCCTCGACGGGTGGGACAAGGATGGGGACAAGAACACGGTCGCGGGGCAGACGGTGGAGCCGCTCCCGTTTCACGGGATGGACGACGGCCGGTACGGCGAGGACCAGCGGCCGCCCGATCCGGAGGGAATGCGCCGCTACCGCGCCCGGTGGCTGACCCGGCCGGGCGGTCCGGAAGAATTCCGCGAGGCCGTAAGGAAGGGCCGATGAGGCGGCGGAGGCCCCGGACCGCCCTGCTCCTCGCGCTTGCGTCCGCTGCCTCCGTCGCGGCCGCCGCGGCGATCCCGGGCGGAGGAATCTTCCGCGACATCACCCGCGGATCGGGCATCGACTTCCGGATCGCCGCGGACATGCGCAAGCTCAAGATGATCGCGACGATGATCGGCGGATGCGCTTTCGGCGATTACGACGGCGACGGCCTGCCCGACCTGTACGTGACGAACTCGGTGCCGCACTGGGGCAAGCCCAACGAGAAGTCATGCGGCCGGCTGTACCGCAACCTGGGCGGCGGGCGGTTCGAAGACGTGACCGCGAAGTCGGGCATCCACGCCTGCGGCCTCGGCATGGGCGCTTTCTGGGTGGACCTCGATGGAGACGGCAGGCTCGATCTCTATCTCACCAACGCGGGTCGCAACACCGTCTACTGGAACCGCGGCGACGGCACCTTCGAGGAGGGGAAGGACACCGGTCTCGAGGACCCCCTCTTTTCGATCGGCGCGGCGTTTCTGGACTACGACGGAGACGGAAGGGTCGACGTCGTCGTCGCCAACTACCTCGATTCGACGCCGGAGTGGGAGGCGGCGCAGCCGCAGTTCGAGCTGCGCGTGCCGGAGGACTACGCGGGCCAGCCCTCGCGCCTCTACCGCAACGAAGGAAACCGGAAGTTTGTGGACGTGACCGCCGCGGCGGGCCTGGCGATGAACCCCGCGGAGACGAAGACACTCGGGATCGCGGTGGTCGATTACGATGGCGACGGCCGCCCCGATCTCTTCTTCGTCAACGACCGGACGTCGAATCGTCTCTTCCGCAACAAGGGGGATGGCACCTTCGAGGAGACGACGGCGGAAGCGGGCGCGGGAGTTCTCGGGCCGCGCGCCCGGGCCGGGATGGGCGTCGCGGTGGGGGATCCCTTCGGCCTGGGGCGTTTGAGCCTCTTCGTGACGAACTTCGGTGGCGAGCCGAACAGCCTCTATCGAAACGTCGAAGGGGCCCTCTTCGAGGACGCCGGCGCCGCCGCGGGAGTCGGAGGGGCGGGGGAGCTCTCCGTTCGATGGGGGACGCACTTCGCGGACTTCGACAACGACGGCTGGCCGGACCTCTACGCCGTCGGCGGGCACCTGGCGCCGAAGCTCGTCCGGAGGATCGGGCACTACAAGAGCGGAAAAGCGAAGTACGTGGAGGCCGGGGATCCCGCCTATGCCCAGAAAGCCATGCTCCTGCACAACCGGGGAGAGGGGAAGTTCGAGGAGTGGGCGGATTCCGGCGACCTCGGCCGGATCCGCATGGCCGCCCGCGGGAGCGCGGTCGCCGACATCGACGGGGACGGCGACCTCGACCTCTTCGTCATGGATCTCGCGGGCCCGTCCCGGCTCTTCGAGAACAGGACCGGCAGCCGCAATTCCTGGATCCGGATCGAGCCGCGGGTCGGTCCGGACCGGCGCACCGTCCTCGGCACGAAGGTGCGGATCTCGGCCGGCGGCCGCTCCCAGACGAAAGAGTTCTATCCCTCGCCGTCCTACGCGTCGGGATCGCTGACCGATCTGCACTTTGGTCTCGGCGCTTCCGAGAGGGTGGACGAGATCGAGATCACGTGGCCGGGCGGCGAGTCGCAGAAGTTCCGCGACCTGCCGGCGCGGAAGGTCTACCGGATCCGGAAGGGGGAAAAGCCCGACGTCTGGCGGTGACCTCTCACTCGGAGAGCAGCTTCGCGGAGG
>DATNMZ010000439.1:0-4446 GCA_035602095.1 Thermoanaerobaculia bacterium | reverse complement strand
CTATTGCGGTCAACGGCAGGCCGCGTTGCACCAGCTCCGCACGGCGGTCGAAGGTGGGTTTGTCGCTCATCCGGCGATGGAAACGGACCCGCTGTACGCCGGTGTGCGCTCCGATCCCGAGTTTGCCGCGATCCGGGCGCTCGCCATCGAGCGGCAGAAGAAGTTTCTCGCACACCGCGCGCGCAAGGACTGACGGGCGGACGAAAAGACACGCTTCCGGCCGATCCGGAGACCGACCGGCCGGAAGCAGGAATCTCCCGCTACGGCTTGGAGGCTGGTTTGCCCTCTTCCTTTTTCGCCGCGGGCGGGGGCTTCGTCGTCCAGAACTCCGGGTCCGCGGCGATGAACTCTTTCGCCGGATAGCTCATCTTCGGATCGAAGGCGAAGATGTTGGAGTCGATCGTGAGATAGCCGTCGCTCGCGAGCTTCGTCATCTTCTTCTGATTCTCCTCGCCGTAGGCCTCCTGCATCGTCTTGGAGCGCGCCACCGACGCGTCGATCTCGTCGAAGGACTTCATGGGAAGAAAGACGAGATAGGTCGGTGTCGGCATGCCCAGGGAAACCTGGTACGCGGCCCACGAGACAGCCACGTTCGCCTTCTCGTACCCGGCCTTGATGATTTTCGCGGCTTCTTCGAAGTCGGAGTCATGGCCGGGCCGCACCCGGAACGTCAACACCCGGAAGTAGCGCATCTTCGGGAGCTGGATGACGACCTTGGAGCTCAAGTCTTCCCGGTAGGCGGCGACGATCGAGCGAGACGCCGAGAGGAATTCGCCGTCCCCCGCAGTGAGCCGGTCGTCCTCGGCCTTGAGCGTCCGATTGTTGTCGAAGTTCTGCCGGTCCTTTTCCCAGGCGGCGAAGGACTCGTAGCCCGTCAGGAACCAGGCTTCGCTCGGACCGGAAACGGAGGTCATCCCCAGAAAGTGCGTCGGCCAGTTCACCTTCGCGAAAGCCCGGGGCCATCCGGTCTCCCATTTCTGGTGAGCCGGGCCTTTCCCGGGTTTGACTTCCTCGCGAAAGATCTGGAGAACCCTGGGCGGTCCGGGGGGGGCTGGCGCCTGCGCGAGCAGCCCGGAAGCGATGGAAAGGGTCAGACCAACGCCGAGGCAGAGACGAGCGGCATTCTTCATCGTGGCCCACCTCCCGAGGGCGCAACGAGTGGGTTTTTCCGGATCATAAGCCCGGGGATCTTCCGGGCACCGTCGAAATCGAGCCTGCCGGGACGAGGGCCGCGGCCCCTTGTGGCCAAAAAAGAGGCCCCTTTCGGGGCCCCGTCGAATCGAAGGCGCTTGCGCGCCCCCGGAAAGATTACGTGCGAGCGTAGCGGGACGCCGTTTCGTAGGTCTCCACTCTGGGCGTTCCATCGATGAACGTGGTCAGCTTCGCCAGGACTTGCGGATAGGTCGCCGACTCATAGGTCTCGGCGTTCTTGCGGTTGTCCCAGAGGCTGATGAACTGCGCGCCCTTCGGATTGACGAGCGTGACTTCCTCCTGGAAGCCGTTCTGCTTGCGCAGGATCGGAAGGACTTCCTTCTCGAAGAGATTGTTGAACTCGGTCTCCTTGCCGCTCTTGATCTGGAAATGGACGTTGCGTGCGACGTAATTCATGACGCTTCTCCCGGAGCCCTTGAGCAGGTGGTCTTCATCGGAGACTTCCGAAACGGAGGGACGGCGTCGACAAGGTACCGAAGCCGGCTTGGACCTTTGAAGGAATTTCACCGTATCACAGATCCAACTTCGCTGCGTCGCCGCGTCCACGCGGATGAGACCGCGGAATCCTGCTAGAGATTCCTTCTGAGCACCAGGAATGCGACGGCCGCCAGGGCGAGGGCGAGAAGCGCCAGGGCGGACGGTTCGAGGGTTGGAATCGGGGCAATCCCCGTGGGAGTCGGCGTCGGCGGGAGACCGGGGACCGGCGTCGGCGACGGCGACGGTCCAAAGGGAGTGCTGGATGGCGTGGCCGTGAAAGTCTGAGTCTGAGCGGGAGTGAGTGTCGGCGTGTTGGTCGGAGTGAGCGTCGGAGTGGCCGTCAAAGTCTGAGTCGGAGTGGGCGTGTTCGAGGGAGTCAGCGTCGGCGTGATGGTCGGAGTCGCAGTCGGCGTCACTGTCGGCGTGCTCGTCGGTGTGAGCGTCGGAGTGGCCGTCAAAGTCTGAGTCGGAGTGTTGGTGGGAGTCTCCGTCGGCGTGAGTGTCGGAGTGAGAGTCGGCGTGAGTGTCGGGGTGAGTGTCGGAGTGGCCGTGAAAGTCGGAGTCAGGGTGGGCGTGTTCGAGGGAGTCAGTGTCGGCGTGCTGGTCGGAGTCGGAGAGCTGGTCGGCGTCTCCGTCGGCGTCAGAGTCGCCGTGCCCGTCGGGGTAATCGTCGGGGTCGAAGTCGGCGTGGGCGTCGGCGACGGCACACCGGGAGACGGGCCGCCGCTGCACGCCGTGATGCTGTTGGTGTCCATTGTCACGGTCGCGTTCCGCGCCAGGAATCTCCCATCCACGCTCGCGCTCGTGTTCGCGGTGATGCTCGCGAGGGCAAGGACATTTCCTACCAGGGCGGTCCCGGTCCCGATCGTCGCCGAGCTGCCGACTTGCCACCATACGCCGCAAGCCGTAGCCCCATTGGTCAGCGTAATCGACGAGTTGCTGGCGGTCGTGAGCGAGCTGCCGATCTGAAAAATGTAGACCCCCGCGCCGTCCAAAATGAGGGTTCCCGTCAACTGGGCCGTGGACGAAAAACAATAGACGCCGGGCGCAAGCGTCAGGACGGTGCCGCCGGAACCGAGGACCTTGCCCGTCAAGTCGTTCGCCCCGGGGCACGGCCGGCCCAACGCGTCGTTGTAGGCGGTGGTGAGATCGGTCTGCGCCTGTTGCGCGGTCGCATCTCCCAGGTGAATCGATCCGATCACCGACCCCGGGGGAAAGCCCGTGACCGAGGCGGCAGGCCAGACACCCACATCGCCGGTGACGACCGTCGGTCCGGTATTGGTCACGTTCGGCGTGGCACCCAGGACCGCGAAGTTGGAGGCAGTGCCGAGTGTGACGTTCTGGGCCCGGGCTGCGGAGGGGAGGCAGACAAGAGCGACAAGACCCACGAATGCGGAGAGACACGAGGACTTTTTCTTCATATTGTCCTGATCGCGGCGGACGTAGCGTCCGCTCGTTTTGCAAGATTCTAGCGATCGGTCGTAGACATTGCAAGGTTCTTCACGATCATGATGTGTCCGAAATAAGAACAGCACTCACGATCGCGAAGGGGAAGGCGTGCGGATCGGCGGAGAGCCGCGAGTCTGCCAGAGGCGGCCCGTCGGATCCCCGGAGAGGAGGCCTCAGGCGAGGTGCGCGAGCGCGGACTTGACTCGAGCGAGCTTCGACGCGAGGAGCTGAATCTGCCCGCCGTCCCCCTTTTCCGAATAGGACGGAGCCGGCGCCGGCCGCTCCGATCCTCCGACGAACTCCTGGCTGTTGATGGTCCAATGGCGGAGAGTCAGGGGCGCGGTCGCGGGATTGTGTGACCTGTTCATGAGTGCCTGCTTTCTTCCGGAGACCGGAGGCGGGCACTCAGTGGCGAGCTGGATGGGATCCGTCGGCGGCTAGGAGAGGCCAGCCTATCACGCAAATGGGACGTGGGCGGCCGGCCGCCACGTCCCGGGCTCGTCGGCGCTCGGTCCGTAGATCGACGGGACTCTCTCGTCCGCCATCCGAATGAACACGGCCCTCTTCATGGACGCTCTCTTCTTTCCGACGGTCCCTCCAGGCCGCCTTCCGGCATCGCCCGGCGATCGATCGTCGAACGGCGCGTCCTGTGGCGACGCTCGCCGGCGCGCCGCTCGCCGCGGCCGACACCAGCGAGACGTTCTTCGCGGCGGTCGCCCGAGATTCGCCGACCGACGCCGCGCCTCCGCGGGCCAATCCGGCGATCGACGAAGCCGGCATCGTTTCTGGACATCCGCCTCCTCGAGCCTCGAACGGTCGAGAGTCCGAGAGTCTATGCCGGATGACTCCGAAACCACTCCCCTTCTCCGGAGATTTTGTCGGCGCTCTTTCGAGGGCCCTCACGCCGGCGGCTTCTGCTCCTTCAAGTACTTCTCGAACCACCGCGTCACGGCGACAGCGGAGCGGATCCGGTTCGGGGTCTTTCGCCAACCGTGGCCTTCGTCGGGAAAGAGGATGTACTCGACCGGAATCCCCCGCTTCTTCAGGTTCTCTACGACCTGCTCCGCCTCCACGACCGGGACGTTCGTGTCGTTCGCGCCGTGAAGGACGATCGTGGGTGCGGTCACCCGGTCCACCCGGTGGATCGGAGAGAGACGGCGCAGGAGGTCCGCTTCCTTGTCCGGGTCCCCGTACTCGACCTTCGAGATCGCCGCCATCCAGGGCTCGGTGTGCTTGAAAAAGGTGTCGAAGTTCACGACACCGAAGAGGTCCGCGCCCGCGGCGAAGAGCTGCGGGTACTGCGTCAGG
>DATNMZ010000438.1:0-3388 GCA_035602095.1 Thermoanaerobaculia bacterium | reverse complement strand
GGGACGCCTCGACCCGGCCGCGGACATGCTGTCCCAGATCGCCATCGACCACGACGGCGGCCACATGGACCGGCGGCAGCCGCAGGACATCCACGTCCCCCTCTACAACAACGCGATCGGCCCGGGCGCCGCGCGCGTCGTGCACTACCGGCTCCGCGTGCCGCAGGACGCCAAGGACTTCGTGGATCTGACCGCCGGGGTGCACTACCGAAAGTTCTCTCGGGACTACACGACGTTCTCGCTCGGCGCGGCGTCTCCCTCTCTCCCCGTGACGACGCTCGCGCGCGATACCTTCCGGCTTGCCGTCGGGCGGCCGGCCGCTCCGCCCTCGGCCGGGAGCGGCCCTTCCCGCGGCAACCCCGACAAGCTCTGGCAACGCTGGAACGACTATGGGATCGGCCTTTTCCTCCAGGGGGACTACCGCGGCGCCGCGCGCGCCTGGACGCGCGTGACGGAGCTCGCGCCCGACAAGCCGGACGGGCCTTTGAACCGGGCGCGCGCCGAAATCGCGGAAGGGCGGCTCGAGGACGCGAAGGCGTCGCTCGCCCTGGCGGAGTCGATCCGCCCAGGCTGGCCCAAGACGGCCTTCTTCCGCTCGACGGTCGAGAAGGACGAGGGACGCCTGCCAGAGGCGGAGGCGGACCTGAAGGCCGTGCTCGCAAAGTTTCCGCTCGATCGGGTCGCCTGGAACAACCTGGGGTCGGTCCAGTGGCTCGCGGGCCGTTACGACGACGCCATCGCGTCCTACGCGAAGACGCTCGCAATCGACGGCGAGGACGTCAACGCCCACTACAACCTGATGCGGGTGTACCGGGCGAAGGGCGACGGGCCGAAGGCCGCCTTCCACGAGCGGGCGTTCCGCAAGTACAAGGAGGACGAGACGGGGCGCGCAGTTGCCGCGGAGTTTCGGAGGGAGCACCCGTGGGCCAACCGCGAGTCACTTCCCATCCACGTCCACGAGGAGGCGGAGCCGCCGGTGGTACCCCCACCCGCGTGGCTCGCCTCGATCGGGCCGAAGGGATACCAGACGGACGGCGGGTACCTGACACGGGCGCACCCTCCCATCCGACGCGAAGCCGCCGAGCGAAACGCCGTGTCGCGGCCGGCCGCCGGTCCCCGGCCCTACCTGGCTCCGTGACGACCGCCGCTTGAATTCGACGAAGACCCGGCTCCTTCTCGCGCTCGCGTGCGTCGCCGTCGCCTGCCGGGGCCCGGAGGAGAAGAAGCGGCCGGCCGCCCGCACTCCGCCCCCGCCCCCGGCCCCCGTGCTGCGCTTCGAAGATCGGACGGAGGCCGTCGGCGTTCGATTCCTCCACGTCAACGGCGCGCGGGGGCAGAAGTGGATGCCGGAGACGATGGGCGGGGGCGTCGGCGTGCTCGATTACGACGGCGACGGGCGACCGGATCTCGTTTTCGTCTCGGGGGCATTCTGGCCGGGCGACCCTCGCGCGAGCACGCAGAAGACTTCTCTCGTGCTCTACCGCAACGAAGGGAACGGTCCGGACGGGGTCCCCCGCTTTCGCGACGTCACGCGCGAAGCCGGGCTGCAAAAGGTGTTCTACGGAATGGGGGTGGCCGTCGGCGACTACGACAACGACGGGCGGGACGATCTTTACGTCACCGCACTCGGAGGCAACTTCCTGTTCCACAACCTGGGCGGCCGGTTCGAGGAGGTCGCGGCGCGGGCGGGCGTGAAGGACTCCGGCTGGGGCACCTCCGCGGTGTGGCTCGACTTCGATGGCGACGGGCTTCTCGATCTCTTCGTCTGCCGGTACGTGGACTGGTCGCCGAAGACGGACCTCTTCTGCACGCTCGATGGACACACCAAGTCCTACTGCACGCCGGAGAGATACCCGGGCGTCTCCTCGCACCTCTACCGGAACCGGGGGAACGGGCGCTTCGAGGATGTCACGAAGAAAGCGGGCCTCTGGAACGAGAACCAGAAGGCGCTCGGCGCCGCCGCCTGGGATTTCAACGGCGACGGAAAACCGGATCTTTTCGTCGCGAACGACACGGCGCCGAACAACCTCTATCGAAACCGGGGCAACGGCACCTTCGAGGACGTCGCGGTCGAGGCGGGCGTTGCCGTCGACGAGGCGGGACGCTCGCGCGGGGCGATGGGCGTCGCCTGGGGAGACACCCGCAACGGCAGAGGCACGACGCTCGCGGTCGGCAACTTCTCCAACGAGCTCAAGTCCCTCTATTGGACGGACCGGGGAGAAGTCTTCCTCGATGAGTCGCCCCGCAGCGGGGTCGGCGCGCGGTCGCTTCTGTCGCTGACTTTCGGCCTCTTCTTCTTCGACGCCGATCTGGACGGGCGGCTCGATCTTCTTCTCGCGAACGGGCACGTCGAGCCGACGGTCCAGCAGGTTCAGAAGAACGTCACGTACCGGCAGGCGCCCGTTCTCTTTCACAATTCGGGCGACAACCGTTTCGCGGCCGCGAGCGCCGGAGATCTCGACGCCCCTCTCGTCGCCCGGGGGGCGGTCTACGCGGACTTAGACGGCGATGGAGACCTCGACGTGGTCCTGGTCGAGAACGGGGGTCCCGCGCACGTCTTCTTAAACCGCCTCGACCAGCCCGGCCGCAGCGTGCGGATCCGGCTCGTCGGATCCGGGAAGTCCAACCGCGACGCGATCGGGGCGCGGGTCACCGCGAAGATCGGGGGTCAGTCGCTGACGCAGCAGGTGCGCGGAGGCGAGTCGTATCTCTCCGCTCCCGAGAAGACGCTCACGTTCGGCCTCGGGTCTGCCGCGAGGATCGATTCGCTCGAGATCCGCTGGCCGGACGGCGCGGCGCAGAGCCTCGGCCCGATCGCCGGCGGAAGCCGTTTGCGGATCGAAGAGCCCTCCGCGCCTTCAGCGGCGCCGGGACCGCGCTAGCTCCGTGCCGCCAGATCCGGCGTCCTCCGCCGCCCTCGCCGCCCTGATGTTTCTGGGGGCGCTTCTCTACTCCTCGGTGGGCCACGCCGGGGCGTCGGCGTATCTCGCCATTCTCGCCCTCTACGGCATCGCCCCGGGGCAGACCCGGCCGATCGCCCTCGTCTTGAACGTGCTCGTCGCCCTGGTCGGCTCCGCCCGATTCGCGTCCGCCCGGCTCGTGCCCTGGCGTCTGCTGCTCCCCTTCTGCGCCGGCTCGATTCCGGCGGCCTTCCTCGGAGGGATGATCAATCTGCCGACCCGCGCGCACCGGCTGCTGCTCGGCCTCGTTCTGCTGTTCGCCGCCGCGCGGCTCTGGTGGCGCGCCGGCCGCCCGGAAGACGTCCGGGCGGCTCCGCGGCCCGTCGTCCTCGTGGCGCTCGGGGCCGCGCTCGGGTTTCTGGCCGGGTTGACCGGCGTGGGAGGCGGGATCTTCTTGTCGCCGCTCCTGCTCCTGTTCCGCTGGTCCG
>DATNMZ010000437.1:0-3795 GCA_035602095.1 Thermoanaerobaculia bacterium | reverse complement strand
CGGTGGCGAAGCCAGATCCGTCGCGCAGCGCGTAGCGACGGTCGGGAGGGGTCAACCCCCTCCCCTACGGCACGGACGACGCCCGTATTCCGCCACGCAGTTCCATCCGCTCGCACCGCGAGGAGTCTCCCGACCGAAGGGAGGGAGGAGCCTTGCGGTGCGGGAGCGAAGCGCGGAGCGACGGATCAGGCGAGCGGTCGAAGGCCGCATCCGGCCGAGCCGCGCGCCGGTGGCGAAGCCAGATCCGTCGCGCAGCGCGCAGCGACGGCTATTCGTACCGAAGCGCGTCGATCGGATCCAGGAGCGACGCCTTGCGCGCCGGATAGAAGCCAAAAAAAACGCCGATGAACGCCGAAAAGGCGACCGCGATGGCGATCCAGTGCGGCGGAATGATGGTCGGCCAGGAGAGCGCTCGCGAAAACAGACCGGCGGCGACGACTCCGACGACGGCGCCGAGCGTTCCGGAGAGGGAGCTCAGAATCAACGCCTCGAGCAGGAACTGCGCCTGCACGTTCTTCTTCGTCGCGCCGACCGCGCGGCGCACGCCGATCTCCCGCGTCCTCTCCGTGACCGTCACATACATGATGTTCATGATTCCGATTCCACCGACCAGAAGGGAGACGGAGGCGATGGATAACAGCAGGATCGTAAATGTCTTGCTCGTCTCCTCCTGCGCCTGCAACATTTCTTCGGGGGCGCGAATGTTGAAATCGTCGGGTGCGCCGGCCCGGATGTGGTGGCGCTGACGGAGGAGCCCGATGATCTGGGCACGCGCCGGGCGGATCGCCTCCGGTGCCACGGCGGAGCAGAGAATGTCATCGAACCAGCGGAGCCCTTTGATCTTGTGCTGAGCGGTCGTCCAGGGAATCATGAGGAAGTCGTCCTGGTCCTGTCC
Organism: Thermoanaerobaculia bacterium; assembly: GCA_035602095.1. Taxonomy (GTDB): domain Bacteria; phylum Acidobacteriota; class Thermoanaerobaculia; order UBA5066; family Gp7-AA6; genus JALYUA01. Next base: position 2,900 of record DATNMZ010000437.1, on the reverse strand, counting down.
CGTCGCGCTCTCCCCCTTTTTCGCGAGCACGCCGAGCACGCGGAAGGGCTGGTCGCGCAGCCGGACGCTCTTCCCGACCGGGTCCTCGTCGCCAAAGAGTTGTTCGGCGACGGTTCTGCCCAGAACACAGACGTTGGCGGACATCGCGACGTCCTGCGCCGTGAAGCAGTTTCCTCGTTCGAGCCGCCACCGGCGGATCGACAGGTACTCGGGAGAGACGCCCCGATAGGTGGTGTTCCAATTGCTGTTGCCGGAGATGGCCTGAATGCGCGCGTCGACCTGGGGGGATGCGCTCTTGATCAGAGGAACCGATTCGAGGATCGCCTTCATGTCGCGAGGCGTCAGCGTCGTCGTCGCCCCCGTTCCCGTTCGAACGCCCTTCACGTTCCGGCTCCCTGCCTCGACCCAGACGAAGTTGTCCCCGAGATTCTGAAGCTGCTCGCGAATCCGGCTGGAGCCGCCCTCGCCGATTGCGACCGTGCAGATCACCGCGGCGATCCCGATCGTGATTCCGAGCATGGTCAGCGCGGTCCGCAGCTTGTTGCGGCTCAACGCCGAAATCGCCACGGGAAAAATCGAAGAAAGGTCCATGCCGCACGGGCAGCTTACAGCCGGGTCCTCCGAAGGCCAAACGGAGACCGCGGATCGGATACCCTAACCGGCGGTGTCCGACGCCAGTCCCACTTCGCGGGGGTACATGACCCCACGCCGGAAGCTCCTCACGGGGCTCGCGATCGTCGTCGTCCTCGTTGCGACGGCGGGACTCGTCTTGCGGAACCACTCCGGCGCGGTCAAGTTCGTCACCTCACCGGTCAAGCGAGTCACGATCACCGCGGCCGTAGAGGCGACCGGCACGATCAACCCGCTCACGACGGTTCCGGTCGGGTCGTCGGTATCCGGCACGGTCAAGTACATCTTCGCGGACTTCAACTCCCGTGTGCGAGCCGGCCAGGTCCTCGCCCAGCTCGACCCGGACATCTTCGAGGCTCAGGTTGTGACCGCGCGCGGCAACCTCCGCAATCTCATCGCCAATCTGGATGTCGCGCGCTCGGCGATTCAAGTGAGCGCTGCGAACGTGGTCAAGCTTCAGGCGGACCTGCAGTACGCCAGGTCCAACGCCTCCCGCGTCGCGGGCCTCGCGGCTCAGGGCCTCGTTCCGATCGACCAGAAGGACCTCTCGCAATCGAGCCTCGGCCAGGCGCAGGCGGCGGTGCGGGCGGCGGAGGCTCAGGTCGAGCAGGCGCGGGCGCAATACCAGCAGGCCGAAGCCCAGGTCGACGCGATGAGAGGCTCTCTCGCCCAGGCCGAGACCAATCTTCGGTACACGACGATCGTCTCGCCGACGGACGGCATCGTGGTCGCGCGAAACATCACCGTCGGGCAATCGGTCGCCGCGTCGCTTCAGGCGCCCAACGTATTCACGATCGCTCAGGACCTGAAGCGAATGCAGGTGTATGCCAAGACGGACGAGTCGGACACCGGATTCGTTCGCGTCGGAGCCGAGGCGACGTTCCAGGTGGACGCGCTGCCGGACGAGACCTTCCACGGACGCGTGAGCGGCATCCGCTTGAACGCCTACTCCGTCCAAAACGTCGTCACGTACGACACGGTCATCGATTTTGAGAATCCCGACGGCAAGCTCCTTCCGGGAGAGACCGCGTTCGTCACGATCCGGACGGGACATGCGGAGAACACTCTGGCCATCCCCAACGCCGCCATGACGTTCAATCCACCCTTTGAGCCGGCCGAGCTCGAGAAGTCTTACGGGGCGCACCGGATTCCTCAGGCGGCGCGGACGACCCACGCGGGAGGGCAGCAGGTCGTCTGGAAACTCCTGGGCTCGGGCCGGATCGAGCCTGTGGCCATCCGCGTCGGCATTTCGGACTACGTGGCCTCTCAGCTTCTCGAAGGGGATCTGAAAGAGGGCGAGTCTCTCGTCACGGCACTCGCCACTCCGGGAGCCAACCCTTCCCAGGCGCGCGGGCCGCTTCCGGCCCGGGCTCCGGCGGCACGGCGATGATCCGGCGGCGGCGGATCTCAGAAGGGATTGGCCCTCGCGTCGCGGGAGTCCTCGGAGCCTGGATCATGATTTCCGCTCTTTCTCTTTCTGCCGAGACGAAGAGCATCCGCGGAGCCGCCATTGGAAGGACCACGGACGAGTTCTTCATCGTCTCTTCCGTCGACCCCGCCAGGGGCACGATGGTGCTCAAGCGGCCCACGGAGGTCACCCTGACGATGCGGGTGAGCGAGAAGACCCGGTTCAGTGGAGAGGACGGAAAACCGATGCGTGCCTCGGACCTTCGCGCAGGAGATACGGTATTCATCGCGTTCTCACGGGACGGCTCGGGCGCCGTCGTGGCATCGACCGTTCGCCAGGGCATCATGACGGTCCCGGAGCTTCAGCGACGCTACTTGCGGCCAGGCCGATAGGTGGACGGTTCCGAGCGCCAACCTCCGAGAGGGATCTCTTTCATTCGCGGATGAGAGCACGCCCCACGAAACCGATACTGCATTACCTCTTTGAGCTCGGAGTCTCCCTCAAGTTCCTCAACGGCATCCTCGAGTTGATCGGCGGGCTCGTTCTGCTGTTTATATCTCCCGAGTCCTTGACCAGGCTTGCCGCCATGCTCCTGACAAACGAGTTGTTCGAGGACCCCAAGGATCTCGTCGCCAAAACACTCCTCCATGCCGTGCGGGACCTGTCCGCGAGCACGCAGTTCTTTGCCAGCATCTACCTCCTGGTCCATGGGATCGTAAAAGTGGGTCTCGTGGTTGCTCTGTGGATGAAGAAACTCTGGGCATACCCGCTCGCGGGCGTCGTGCTGGTGCTTTTCACGATCTACCAGGTGTACCTCTACTCCCACTCACGATCACCGTTCCAACTCTTCCTGACAGCGTTC
>DATNMZ010000436.1:0-5687 GCA_035602095.1 Thermoanaerobaculia bacterium | reverse complement strand
GCGGGCGTCTTTCTCGGGATCTTGATCGCGCGCGTCGTCCGCGCCGCCGTGCCATCGCTGCCGACTGCCGTGCCCGTCTGGTCGGTGCTGCTCGGGCTGCTGGTCTCTTCCGCCGTCGGCCTCTTCTTCGGCCTCTATCCGGCCGTAAAAGCGTCCAGGCTCGACCCGGCCGAAGCGCTCCGGCACGAGTGAGTCGCCGAGCGCCCGGGTCGCCTTCCGAGCGGACGTCGACAGTCAGCCTGACGACTTGCCGCCCGTCAGCAATCTGGCCGAGTTGAGGAGGAAAAGGAGCTCCGAGGTGACATGGATCGCAGCCGCGGATAGAGGTTTGAGGATGCCTGCGGAGGCGAGGCCGATGCCTACGAGATCCACGAAGACGGTTCCGGCAAAGTTCTCGAAGATGATCGCGCGGCAGTGTCGCGCGACTCGAACGGTCTCGGCGAACCGGAGCAGGTTGTTTCCGAGGAGGAGAACGTCCGCGGTCTCTCGCGCGATGTCGGTTCCTGAACCCATAGCGATTCCGACATCGGCGCCCGCAAGCGCAGGGGCGTCATTGATCCCGTCACCGACCATTGCAACCCGCCTCCCGGAGGAGCGCAGTGTCTGGATCGACCGAAGTTTGTCCTCCGGCAGGAGCTCGAACTCGATCTGATCGACGCCGAGTTGGGTTCCGATATCCCGAGCGACGTTCCGGGAGTCACCTGTAAACAGAAGGGTCAGCACCCGCATTCGCCGGAACGCGCTAATCGCTGCCTTTGCCTCGGGGCGAAGAACGTCCGCAATCTCGAGACCTCCCAGAAAGCGTCCCTCTCTGGCGACCAGAATTCGAGAGCGGACCGAGTGCTTCGTATCGACGGCGATGCCACTCTGTTCGAGCAGTTGACCGGTACCGGCGAGGATCTCGCCTCCATTTGCGAAACAGCGAATCCCTCGGCCGGGCTCGTACTCGAACCGCTCGGGCTCGCCGGTTCGGACCTGCATTTCAGACGCCTTACGAAGCACCGCGTCCGCCAGCGGGTGTTCCGAGGAGCGTTCCGCGATCGACGCCGCCTCGATGACGGCTCGGGCCTCCACGCCCTCGGCAGGGTGAATCGCGACAACGTCGGGCATGCCCAGGGTGAGCGTTCCCGTCTTGTCGAGAACGACGGTATTGATTCGGCCGAGCGCCTCGAGAGCTCTTGCATCGCGAACGATGCATCCAAGTCGAGCGGCCTGTCCCATCGCGCCGAGAATCGCGAGAGGCGTGCCCGCGGCGACCCCGCATGCACCGGCGACAATGATGACCGAAATGCTGGCCCGAATACTGCGCGTGACGCCGAACGTCACCAACGCCGAACCGAGAGCGAAGACGACCAGATACCCGGCCAGCCGATCTGCGATCTTCTGGACCGGCGCGCGCGAACGCCTGGCTTCCTCGACCGTCAACAGGATCCCGCCGAAGACTGTGTCACCGCCGATCTCGTGGACTCTGATATCGAGGACACCGAACTGATTCGTCGTGCCGGCGTACACCCACGCCCCGACGACCTTTTCGGCCGGAAGTGATTCTCCCGTTATCGCGGCTTGATTGACGAACGAGTGGCCCGCCATGACCGTCCCATCCACGGGGATTCGACTGCCCGGCTTGACCTGGATGACATCTCCGATTCGCAACTCGCTGATCGAGACCCGCCGCGTACCGAGAGTGTCCCGAAGAAAGACGAAATCCGGGAGCAGCGGAAGGAGGTCTTCGATCGCCTTTGAGCCGCGGCGCACGGTCAGCTCCTCGAGAACTTCCGCGACCAGAACGAAGAGCACGATGACGGCGGCACTGAACGGCTCTCCGATCGCGAGCGCCGCCACCACAGCGATGCTCATCGAGAGCTCCATCGTCATACGAAGCCGACGAATGGCTACGGCGGTTTCTCGGAGTATCGGATACGACCCGACCACCGCCCCCGCAAAAGAGAATGCGTCGAAACGGAAGAACGGCTTCCAGAATCCGACTCGTCCCGTCAACGCCGCCAGCGCGACGAAGCCGATGAGGCCAAACTCCGACAGATGCCGCGATTCCTCTTCGTGTGAGCCGATCCGCGGCGAGACTCGTACCATGTCTTGACCGGTCGCCATCCCGGCGCCTCCGTTTCACGTTTCGAGGAGATCCGGCGCTCAGGCCAGGCGACGACGGCGGCCCGAGCGGCGGCGGGCCAGGCGGACTCGAAGCCTCCTGCCGAGCAAGCTAAATCCATCGAAGGCCGCCGCCGCCTTTTCGGCGAGGATTCGATTCTCGAAGTCCACGTAACCGAACCCGAATGCGCGGCCCGTCCTATTGTTGATCGCGTGCGCGGACTCGAAACCTTCGCAACCGCGAAATACGGCCGCCAAATACTGGTCCGAAACCGAGTAGTCGAGATTGCCCACAAAGACGCGTGTGCTCATCCAGTCCCCGTCGTGTGGAGCCAGGAATCAAAACGCGACCCGGACCCGGCCGGCGATCGTGCGCGGCGGGATCACATGAGTTCCTCCGAACGTCGACAGGACGTTGTAGAGGCCCCGTTTGTCGAAAGCGTTGAGCACATCCAACTGAACGCCGACCGGTATCCCCAGGCTCGCCAGGTCCGCGCCAGCGGAGAAATTCCAGATGGTTCGAGGAGCGATCCGGTTCGGATCGAGACCCCCCCCGGAGTGGATGCGGATGTAAGGCAATGCGAACGCGTTATCGGGGTCCTGCGCGATCGTCTCATCCGCGCCGGTGACGAGCCCGGAGTCATATCGCCCATTCGCGGCGACCCAGACACCGGACTTTCCGAACGCGTAGTTGAGACCCCCTTGAATCTGAAGGTCCTGATCGTGATCAATCAGAAACGGCCCGCCGGTGATTGCGTCGAGCGCCCCGGTGTCCAGGAACAGGCCCCCGGCCAATGGTGGAGAGTAAACGGCATGAACATGGCCAAACGAGGCGTAACCGGTCAATCCGCCGAGAGGCGCAAGATCCAGGCGCACATTCCAGCCGTGGAGACGCCCGTGATCGAACGCTACGGGAAAAACGATCCCCGTGTTCTGGAATTGAGCCTGATCTCCAACGAACCGCACCCTCCTCTCCCAGAAATCGACGTCGAGCCGAAGTTTCGACCCAATAGCCTGTTGAACCCCAACGTCGTAAACGTCCTGCCGATCCGAGGGGACCAGGATCAAGCCTCCTCCCAACTGCCGATCCGTCTGCACCGCAGGAGGCGCGAGCGAGTTGGCCTCCCGCGACGAGGAGAACAGCACGTTCTCGAATTCGGGCGTCTCGAAGATTCGGTTGTACGAGGCGCGAAACACGGTCTTCGTGCTCGGAATGAAATAAGCGACGCCGACGCGGGGCTGCAGAGCCGATTCGGTGAGCGGAAAATTGTTGTGATCGTAGCGAAGTCCGATCACCGCGGTCAGGTTCGAGAGTCGCAGCGTGTCTTCGACGAAGCCCGCCAGGTACGTGATCGTCTTCGATTTGTCGAACGTGAAGAAGTCGCCTCCCCGAGTCAGGTCGTAGGGGGCGAGATTCGGGTTGTAGCCGTCCACATTCGGGTCGTTCAAGTTGGGATCCGTAATTCCGAACGAAAACCGCTCGTGGATCGGATAGCTCTTGTAGACGGCGCCGACCTTGAACGAGTTTGCGGAGCCGACCTGGAACGACAGCGTGGGCTGGACGCCGTAGTTGTCCAGCGAACGCTTGGAATTCGTTATGACGGACGGATCGTTCGGAGAACCACGATAGGTGTAACGATTGTTGCGCGCGAACAACGTCGTGTCGAGCACGGTGGTCGGGCTCAAGACAGTCTGCCAGCCGATGTTCGCATTCCAGTCATTCGTCTGGACGTTGTTTTTCGCGCCCGCCGTCTCCTGGGTAAATGTATTTGGGACATCCCTCTGGGTTCGACCGAGGAGGCCGGAGACGCGGAAGGTGCTCGTCGAGTCCGCGTTCGCGAAATCCAGGCGGAGGAAGGCTCTCTCCGAGTCCCCATGGTTGTTGAGGTTGTCGAAATTGACCGGATCCAGGAACCGGTCGGATTTCGATCCGTCCACCGAGAGGTAGTAGCCAAACCGGTTCGTCCCGCCGCCGCCGGAAACGCCGGCGTCGTAGGTGCTGAAGCGCGCCGCTCCCACACGAGCTTCACCCTTGAAGGGACCCGATCCCAAACCAGATTTCGTCGTCAGGTTGATGACGGCGGAGACCTTTTCGCCATATTCAGCCGGTATGTTTCCGTAAATCACCTCCACCGACTGGAGAATCCGGGGATCGACGGAGTTCGAAAACGTTATTCCGATCTGATCCGAAATCGGTTGACCGTCCACGACGTAGCTCTGCTGGCTGTGAGCACCCTGGAAGTGATAACGCCCGTTCTCGTCGGCGGAGAACCCTGGTGTCTGAATCACGACCGCCTCCATCCCCCGCGACGGACTGGCGGCGGGCGCGTGTTCGATGTAGGACTTGTCGATATCGACGTGGGATTGAGAGGAGTCGGTCTCGAGAACGGCGGCCGGCTTCTCGGCTTCGACGCTGACTCTTGCGGAGACGCTTTCGAGCGCCAGCGCGACGGGGATTTCGACCGCCGAAGCGGTACGGACGTCGACCTTGATGTGTTGGACCTGAAAGCCCTGAACCTCCACATGAAGCTCATAGGGATTGAACGGGACATTGAAGAATAAGAACCGACCATTCTTGTCCGTCCGCGTGTCGGCGTGGAATCCCGTGGTGTCATTCTTGAGGATGAGCGTTACGCCTCCCATCGGAATTGCATCCGGCCCGGTCACCGTCCCCCGGACCGTACCCGCCGAAACGGCCGCGGTGGCGGACGGCGTCGGCCCGAAAAGCATCAGAAGAAGCGAGGCAAGAACCAGAAACCGGACAGGGAGCTTCGCCATGAGAGTTTCTCCTCATCATCAGTCGTTGACCGGCGAGTTCGCCGGCGGCCTCGGAAGGAGGCGTTTGAAACGGCCGACTAGAGGACCGAGGGCGGGGCGCGGCAGGAATCCGGGAGTCGAGAGAAGTAGACGGGCGCAAGGAACGCCGACGGCGTGACCTCCTCTCGGGCCTCGAGAATCAGCCCGGGTTGGAGGACGGCGGCGACGTCACCGTTTCTTTGCGCGCGACAGGCGACGCAGGACTCGCGCTCAACTCTGAGAACTCTGTCCCAGTGGAGCGGCGAGGAGGAAGTGTCCTGGTGAGTCTTGAGAAAGCGCTCCGAGCGCGATTCGGACGCCGGCGAGTCCAAAAGCTCCGAGAGGAGCGAATGGTTGTGTTGAGTTCCCGCCCCGGCGAGAAGCGTCGCGACGAGCGCCAGGTCGGCCAGCGCCCGAAGACGCCAGAGGCGGTTCATACGCGAATGAGAATAGGGCAGGCCAACGGTTCGGTCAAGCGAGGGTGTTGTTGTCAGTTATCGGCTGTCAGCTATCAGCCGCCAGCTTATGAGCTGGTGGACGTGAACCCTCTGTCGCCTTGCAACCTGCCCGCCGCTGCAATGCCACTTCTATAAGATCCGTCGCCTGGGCATCCCGAACGAAACGGACGAAGGGAGCACACCATGGTGGATACACCGAATCGCGGCTTCGGATTGCTGTTTCTTCGCGGCGTCTGCGCCATTCTCTTTGGCGTGCTGGCATTTCTGTTGCCCGGAATCACTCTCGCGTCGCTCGTTCTTCTTTTCGGCGCTTACGCGCTCGTCAAC
>DATNMZ010000435.1:0-8184 GCA_035602095.1 Thermoanaerobaculia bacterium | reverse complement strand
GGAGCCGCGGTCCCCGGGGTTTCGGCGCCCGGAGTCCAGACAGGCGGCGGCTGTGGCGGCTGTTGGGCGAGCGCCGGGAAAGGCAGGGCCACGAGGCAGAGCGCGAGAAAAGTTTTCAGGGGGTGACCTCCGTCCTCGCGGGAGAACCGGATTCCGGAGGAGTGCATTCCCCGGGAACCGCACACGGCGCCCGGCGGGCAGGACGCGGCCCGGGCGGCGCCCGCGGGATGCGCTCGGGCACGCGCAACGAGCCGTTGTCCGAGGCCCGGAATCCCGCTACACTCGCGCGGCCCGGCGAAGGGGCCCGGACGCCCAGGTAGCTCAGTCGGTAGAGCAAGGGACTGAAAATCCCTGTGTCGGCGGTTCAATTCCGTCCCTGGGCACCATTACCCAGGTGGTAGGTGGTAGGTGGTGGGTCGCAGGCGGTAGGTGGTCGGCAGCTGACGGGGTCGGGACGTTGACCGTCGCAGCTCGTCCTGCGAGCCGAGTCGCGGTCAGGTATCGACTGTCAGTTTTCAGTTCGGAGACTCTGACTGATGACCGATGACCGATGACCGATGACTGATGAGTCAGGTCGCGGTCTTGCGTTTTCCGCCGTCCTTATTCTTCCAGAGCCCCGGAACCGAAAACTGATAACCGATAACTGACAACTTCGTTTTCATGATCCTCAAAGTCGCGAAGCTCGGTGCCCCCTTGCTGCGGACGCGCGCGCAGGATGTCGATCCGAAGGCGGTGGCGCGGGGCGACTACGAGGCGTTCCTGGCCGACCTCGAGGACACCATGCGCGAATACGACGGGACCGGCATCGCGGCTCCTCAGGTCTTCACTCCGCTTCGGGCTTTTCTCTACGAGGTGCACCCGGAGAAGCGAAAGCGCAAGGAGAAGGAAGTTCCTCTGACCGCCTTCTTCAACGCGTCCTACGAGGCCGTGGGAACCGAGAGAGAGGTCGATTCCGAGGGTTGCCTCTCCGTGCCCTTTCTCTGGGGAGGCATCGTTCCCCGTTTCGAGACGATCCGGGTGAAGGCGCTCGACCGCTCGGGCCGGCCGGTAGAATTCGAGGCCTCGGGGTACCACGCCCGCGTCCTCCAGCATGAGATCGACCATCTCGATGGTCTGATCTATCTCGACCGAATGCCGGACATGAAGTCCCTGGGATACACCGTCAACTTCGGGTAAGAAGACGAGCCGTCGATTCTCCGCCGCCGATTGGCCGGGGCGAGGAGCGCGGCAGAGACCCTGGCGCCGGAAGTCGCCCGGCGAGCCGCCGGGAAAGGGCTGGAAGGCGGGGAAGATCCGTCTTCCGAAGATTGTGAAAACTTTCACATTCTCGAGAGCGGTTGCTATGATCCGGCGGGGGTGACGATGTTCGGTCGAGGCAAGGACCTGCCGGTCTCGACGGCGGCGGCCGGCGGCGGCCCGGCGGACTTTCTGACCACAAAGCTCGAGACGATGATCGGCTGGGCGCGGTCCAACTCCCTCTGGCCGCTTCCGTTTGCGACCGCCTGCTGCGGGATCGAGTTCATGTCGGTCGTCTCGTCCCACTACGACCTCTCCCGCTTCGGCGCGGAGGTCGTGCGGTTCTCGCCGCGACAGGCCGATCTCTTGATCGTGGCGGGGACGGTCGTCGACAAGCTCGCGCCGACGCTGCGCAAGATCTACGACCAGATGCCCGAGCCCAAGTGGGTGATCTCCATGGGCGTCTGCGCCTCCTCGGGGGGCTTCTACCGGGCCTACCACGTCACGCAGGGCATCGACGAGATCGTCCCGGTGGACGTCTATGTCCCCGGCTGTCCGCCCACTCCGGAAGAGCTCATGTACGGGATCTTCGAGCTGCAGCGGAAGATCCAGGCGGGGGAGAAGTCGCGCGACACCCGTTCCGCGCGGTTCGCGCAGGCAAACACGTCGGCCTGGCCGACCCCGCAGCAAGAGCGCGAGGAACCGGCGGCCCCGGCGGCGGGGGCTTCGAGACCCGCGGGGGTCGAGCGCCCGTGAGCACCGTTCTGCCGCCCGCGCTCTCGACGGCGTCGGAGAAGATCCGGGCCCGCCTCGAACAGTCGCCGCTCGCGGGAAAGGTCGAGATTCGTGACCTCGACATCCCGACGCTAGAAGTCTTCCCGGAGAACTGGATCGATCTCGCGCGCTTCCTGCGCGACGATTTTCAGTGCCGGTACGACCTGTACCTCGACCTCGCCGGCGTCGACAACCTCCGCCGCCCGGGCCGCAAGACCCGATTCGAGGCGGTCGTTCATCTCCATTCGCTCGAAAACAACGACCACATCCGGGTGAAAGTGCTGATGCCCGACGCGGAGAGCCCGACGCTGCCGAGCGCGATCGAAATCTGGCCGGCCGCGAACTGGTTCGAGCGCGAAGCCTTCGATCTGTTCGGCTTCCAGTTTACCGGCCATCCGAACCTGCGGCGGCTTCTGTGTCACGATGCGTTCGTCGGACACGCCCTGCGCAAGGACTACTCTCCCGGCCAGCGCTGGTTCTTCACGGAGGAAGACCTCCGCTGGCCCGACTGGGCGAAGGACACGAACGTGCGGGCCGGCCACTTCGAGACGCAGACGCTCTCGATCGGGCCGTCGCACCCGGCGACGCACGGAATCGTGCACTTGATCGCCCGCATGGACGGCGAGCGGATCGCGAGGGCGGAGACCCAGATCGGTTACATGCACCGCTGCTTCGAGAAGATGTCCGAAACTCATACGTGGAACCAGGTGATTCCCTACACGGATCGGCTGAATTACGTCTCCGCGATGATCAACGGGGTCGGCTACGTTCGGACGGTGGAGAAGATGCTCGGCATCGAGATCCCGAAGCGCGGCGTCCTGATCCGCACGATTCTGTCGGAGTTCTCCCGGATCATGGACCATTGCGTGAACATCGGCGCCAACCTCGTGGACATGGGCGCCCTGACGAACTTCTGGTACCTCTTTCAGAACCGCGAGAACATCTACGGACTGCTCGAGGCCTGCTGCGGCGCCCGGCTGACCGTTTCGTACGTCCGGATCGGCGGCCTCGCGATCGACGTGCCGTCGGACTTCGTCCCGCGTTGCCGGAGCCTCCTCGAGTCCATTCCGACCTTCATCGACGACGTCGAGAAGCTCGTCACGAACAATCGGATCCTCCGCAACCGCTTTGAAGGGACAGGAGTCGTGACCAGGGAGCAGGCGATCGCGTGGGGCCTGACCGGGCCGATGCTCCGGGCTTCCGGAGTCGCGTACGACGTGCGCCGGTCCCGGCCCTACGACCTCTACGACCAGTTCGACTGGGACGTTGCGATCGCGCCGGACGGGGACAACTTCGCGCGCTACCTCGTCCGCATCGAGGAGATGCGGCAGTCTTTGAAGATCATCCGCCAGGCCCTCGACGTCTTTCCCCAGTCCGGGCCGGTGAACTCGGACGACTGGCACGTCGTCCTCCCCCCCAAGGATGCCGTCTACCACGACATGGAGTCGTTGATCTACCACTTCAAGATCGTCATGGAGGGGATCCGCGTGCCCAAGGGGGAGCGGTACGAGTGGATCGAGGGAGCCAACGGCGAGCTCGGCTTCTACGCCGTCGCCGAGGGTGGCGGTGGGCCCTACCGCTTGAAGCCCCGGCCCCCCTGCTTCCCGGCCATGGCCTGTTTCGAGAAGATCATCGAGGGAGGCTCGATCTCCGACGCCGTGGCGACGCTCGGGAGCCTGAACATCATCGCAGGGGAGCTCGAGCGATGAGTGGGGTCATCGACGTCTCGTCGCGCGTTCCGAAGAAGTTGAGTCTCTCCCAACGGCTCTACCTGCCGGAGATCCTCGGCGGCATGGCCGTCACGATGCGCCACTTCCTGAAGAACCTGATCCGGATCCGGAACCTCCCGACGATCCTCTATCCCGAGAGGAAACGCAATTACTCGGACCGATTCCGCGGGAAGCACATCTTGAAAACGCGCGAGGACGGGACGCTGAAGTGCGTCGCCTGCTACATGTGTGCGCAGGCGTGCCCTGCGGAGTGCATCTCGATCGTCGCCGGCGAACACCCGAAGATCTCCTACGAGAAATATCCCGTGGTCTTCGACATCGACATGCTGCGCTGCGTCTTCTGCGGCTTCTGCGTGGACGCGTGCCCGAAGGACGCGATCTGGATGACGCGCGACTACGAGATGGCGTTCTTCAATCGGGAGGAGGCCGTGTTCGGGATCGACCGACTTCGCGAGGAGCCCGGGTCGCAGGTCAAGGACGGGTACGGATATCGGCCGTACTACCCGGGCGACGGGACCGTGCCGCCGGCGGACGCTTCGTCGGAACCCGTTCCTCCGGGAGACGGCGAGCGCGCCCGAATGCGCATCCACGGCAACCTGCCCGCCTATCGCCCCTCCGCGCCCGGGGTTCGTCCGGGCGGCGCCCCTTAGGGAATCCGTCAATCCGGGAAGCCGCGAGCCGCGTCCCGGGTCGATCCGACCGCGGGTTTCTTAGACGCCCCGGCCCTTCGTCGGCGGATGGCCTTCCGTCTTGTGGAGGGACTCGACCGTCGCCTCCACCTCCTCGTCGGAGGCGCCCTTGTCCTTCAACTTCGCCGCGAGGTTTGCCTCGTGCTGGCAGATGCCGCAGCCGGCGCCGTGCTCGGTGGTGAAGCAGGTCAGAAGCGTCTTGTGGTGCTCGCGCGGGCTCTCCTTGCATTCGCAGAAGCAGTGGATTCGGTCGAGCGTGTCCGGGTACTTTCGGGCGGCCTCGTAGGCGCGCCGGACGTCCTGATCGTTCCAGGAGGCGTACCGGGCGGGGTCGAGAACCGGGGCCCGCTCGATGCAGGCGGCGCACGAGTTCTTCGCTCCTGTTCCGCCCGGCGCGGGCCTGGCCTTAACCGCCGCCGGCGCCGCGTTGTCGTGCGCGTGCTGGGCGGTCGAGAAACGGCCGGACAGAAGCGCCAGGGCGGTTCCGAGGAGCAAGGCGAGCCCGCTTGCAGACGTGGAAAGACGGCGCATGGATCCCCCGGCCGTCAAAACCCTCGCCGGTGTCCGATTCTTCCCGGGGGCCCTCCGGTCAGCGGAGGTGTTCCATGATCTCGGCCAGGGCTTCGCGCCCCGGCCGGAGCTGCTCCAGGGTCATCGAAGCGAGCGGCTGGTCGGGCAGCCCGAGAAGCGAGAGGAAGTCCTTCTTGGAAGGCTCGACGTAGATCAAGCCGGTCAAGAACTCGTTCTTCTCCTGCGCCTCGTGCAGGAGCGCGTAGGCAGCGTTCTTGTCCATCGCGTCGTAGTCGGCGCGCAGTTTCTTCAAGCGGATGTGCGACCCGTCGTGAAGAGCGATGTCCTGGGTCGTTCCGGGGTCGTAATCGACCTGGATCTCCTCGAAGTAGGGCACGAACCCGATCTCCTGGATCGCGATCTCGTGGTCCTTGGCCCACTTGTAGGACTTGGTCGAGCTCTCGTGGTTGTTGAACGTGACGCAGGGCGAAATGACGTCGAGCAGCGCCGTCCCCCGGTGCGCGATGGCGCCCTTGAGCAGGCCGACGAGCTGCTTCATGTCTCCGGAGAAGGACCGCGCCACGTATCCGCACCCGAGCTCGATCGCCATCGCGCAGAGGTCGATCGCGGGCAGATCGTTGACGACGCCGCTCTTCAATTTCGACCCGAAGTCCGCCGTCGCCGAAAATTGCCCCTTGGTCAGCCCGTACACGCCGTTGTTCTCGACGACGTACACCATCGGGACGTTGCGGCGGAGGAGGTGGACGAACTGTCCCGCGCCGATCGACGCGGTGTCCCCGTCTCCCGAGACGCCGATCGTCAGGAGAGTGTGGTTGGCAAGCATCGCTCCGGTCGCGACGGCGGGCATCCGCCCGTGCACCGCGTTGAAGCCGTGACCGCGGTCCACGAAGTAGGCGGTGGTCTTCGAGGAGCACCCGATCCCCGACATCTTCGCGACGCGGTGGGGGGTAACGCCCATGTCGAAGAAGGCCTGGGTGATCTGGCGCGTGATGACGTCATGGCCGCATCCCACGCAGAGCGTGGACTTGCCGCCGCCGTATTCCTTCGTCGTCAGGCCGAGACGGTTGGTCGGGGGCGCTTTCGGCTCGGCGGTGGAGGACATCAGCTTTTCTCCCCGGCTTCGACGCCCTCGATCACCGATTCGGCGTCGAGCGGGAAGCCGTCGTAGTGGCGGATCGAGCGGAGTCTGGCGGCGTCCGGGCCGACCTCGAGGGTGATGAGCGAGAACATCTGCCCGTCGCGATTCTGGTCGACCACGTAGACGCGCTCGTGGTTCGCGACGAAACGCCTCGTCTCCTCCGTCAGGGGCAGAGCACGAATCCGGAGCGAGTCGGTCGCGATGCCCTTGCGCGCGAGGACCGCGCGGGCCTCCTGGACGGCGAAATCGGAGGAGCCGTAGGCGATGATCCCGATCCGCGAGCCGGACCCATCGGCGATGGGCTTCGGCACCCGGGCGCGCGCCGTCTCGAACTTGCGCGCCAGACGGTCCATGTTGTTCTTGTAGTCGTCCGGCCGCTCGGAATAGGTGGCGCGTTCCGTGTGGCCCGACCCGCGGGTGAAGTACGCCGCCGCGGGGTTATCGATCACGCCCGGGAGCGTCCGCCAGGGAATTCCATCGCCGTCGACGTCCCGGTAGCGCGCGAATTCCTTGTGTTTGACGAGGTGCTCCGAAAACTCCTCGGGCGTCCGCAGGACCTTTCCGCGGTCGACGCCCTTCTCTGGGTAGGGGAACGGGTCCGCCATCCAGTTGTTCATTCCGAGGTCGAGGTCCATCATGACGAAGACCGGCGTCTGGAACCGCTCCGCGAGGTCGAAGGCCTCCATGGAAAGCGAGTAACACTCCTCGACCGACGCCGGGATCAGCAGGATGTGGAAGGCGTCGCCCTGCGAGAGGCAGTACGTCGAGAGGATGTCCCCTTGCATCGTGCGCGTCGGCAGCCCGGTGGACGGGCCGACGCGCTGAACGTCGAAGATGACGGCCGGAATTTCGGCGTAATAACCCAGGCCGACGAACTCCGCCATGAGGGAGATGCCGGGGCCCGACGTCGTCGTCATGGCGCGCGCGCCCGCCCATCCGGCGCCGAGGACCATCCCGGCGGCGGCGAGCTCGTCCTCCGCCTGAACGATCGCAAACGTCGGTTTTCCGGTGGCGGGGTCCTTCCGGTAATCGCGGCAGTAGTCGATGAGCGACTCGGCGAGGGAGGAGGAAGGCGTAATGGGATACCAGGCGACGACGTTGACGCCCGCCATCATGCAGCCGATCGCCGCGGCAGCGTTGCCGTCCACGATGATCTTCCCGGCGGTCGCCTTCATCCTCTCGAGCCGAAAGGGGTCGGTCTTTTTCAGGTTCTTCTCGGCCCAGTCCCAGCCTCCTCCGATCGCTGTCCAGTTGAGCTCGACCGCCTTGTCCTTGCCGTGGAACTGCTTGCCGACGGCCTTGCGAATCTCCTCGCGGTCGATGTTCAGGAGCCACGCGGCGACGCCGACGTAGATCATGTTGACGACGAGCCGGCGCAGCTTGCCGTCGGAGACGAGCTCGAGGACGAGCTTGGAAAAGGGGACGGGGTAGAAGTGCACGTCCTTGCGGAGCGTGTCGAGCTTCAGATTCTCCTCGTAGATCACGGCCGCGCCGGGATGGACCGTGCGGACGTCTTCGTGGGCCGTCTCGGGGTTCATGCAGATCAGGACGCCGATGTCGCGCCGCCGGGCGAGGAACCCCTCCTTGGACGCCCGGATCGTGAACCAGGTCGGCAGCCCCTGGATGTTCGACGGAAAGAGGTTCTTCCCCGAGACGGGGATGCCCATCTGAAAGATCGAGCGCATCAGGATGTTGTTGGACGACATGCTGCCCGACCCGTTCGCCGTGGCGACGTGGATCGAGAAGTCATTCACGACGGCGGGCCCAACCGGGGCCGCCGAGGGCGTCTTTTCTTCGAGGACAACGCTCACGGATCGCTCCTTCGGATCGGCCCTGAGGCCGTTTCCGGGGTCTGGATGATAACAAACGGCCGGTTAAGAGGTTAGAGTTCCGCCGAGAGGGGCAGAAAAGTCCCTCGCCCCGCGTCGAGCGGGAGCTCTCGATTCTCACAGTTCTCCGGAGGGCCGACATGAGGGTTTCTCTCCGCTCCACCGCCTGCGTCGCGCTTCTCTTTGGATCCTTTGCGTTCGCGCGGGCTCGTCCCTTCCGCTTCGACGAGCTCGCCCGGGCCCAGCGGATCGGCGGG
>DATNMZ010000434.1:0-2356 GCA_035602095.1 Thermoanaerobaculia bacterium | reverse complement strand
TCGCGCCGCCCGGGCAGCCCTCGACGGCCACCCTTCTCGGGCAGGAACAGTTCGATGCCGAGGATGTCGAGACCGTCAACGAGTTCGAGGAGGCTCTGAACTCACTCGATTCCCCCCTGCCCGAAGCGCAGGCCGCCGGGGAGCCCCTCGAGATCGACGAAGTCTCTTTCGAGGAGTCGCCGCGCGAAGCGACGGAGACTCAGGCGCCGGAGGTCAAGCACGTCCGGTTGCGCTCGAACATCGACATCCTCGCGGAGCTCGAGAAGCTCCGCAAGAACGCGACGTCGACGCCGTCCGTCGAAAAACCCGGCCGGCGGGCGACGACGGGCATCTCGATCGACGACCTTCTGGCGAACAGCTTGAACCACCGGAAGGAAGTCACGCGGATCTTCGAGCTCCAGGTCCCCCGGCGCGAGCTCGCCCAGGGCCACCAGGTCACCGTCGATCTCCGTCTCGAGAACAAGAAGCACGAGATCATCGGGGAGAAGAAGTCTTTCTCGATCGAGCTCCACACGCGGCAGGACGTCGAAAAGCTCCTCCTTTCCCTCAAGTTCCACATTTTCGGCAAATGAGCCGGCGGGCCCCTCGCTTTTTTCGCTCCTCTTAAACTGAAGACGGGCCACCCGATAACGGAGAACTGTCCCCGGATCGGGACAGGAGTCGCGACAAAAAGCTTTTGCAATGGAGAGTGATCCCGGATTACCCTTTTTTCAAATGACCCATTCCCATCCGGTACTCCGTCTGGCGAAGCCCTGTATTTACGGGGCCGCCTCTCTGCTCGCGATCCTCGCGGCCGGGTGCTCGTCGTCGGCCGGGGTCAAAACGCCCTCCCCGAGGCCCTCTGCCGCCTCTGCCGTCTCCTCGACCCTCGAGCGGGCCTCCGCGGATTTCGACCTCGGCCGGCAGGCCGCTCTTTCCGGGGATTTTCAGTGCGCGCAGTTCTATTTCGATCGGGCGCTCGCAACCGTGCGCCCGGAGGGCGCCGGGCCGGTCTCCGACCCGGACATCGCCTCTTTCTCGGCAGACCTGTGGGAGGGAGTCCTCCGTTACGAGGCCCTGGCCGCCCCGCCGGAGGACACCGCCGGCGGCGAGAATCACATCTCGCCCGAGCTTCAGAAGATCGAGGTGCCGGTGGAGGCGACCGCGGAAGCGATCTCCGAGGCCGCGTCGGCCGTCGCCACGGACTCGGCCGGGGTCTCCTACGACATCCCCATCGTCGTCAACGAAGGAGTGCTGAAGATCGTCGCGACGTTCCAGCACGACCTCCACGACATCATCGCCCGCGGCCTCGCCCGTTCCGGGCGGTACATGCCGATGATTCATCGCGTCTTCGAGCAGGAGGGGATCCCCCAGGATCTCGCGCAGGTCGCCTTGATCGAGTCTTCTTTCATCCCACACGCCCACTCCCGCGCCACCGCTCACGGGATCTGGCAGTTCATGCCGCGAACGGGGCGCCAGTACGGCCTGACCGCCAACGCGGTCATCGACGAGCGCAGCGACCCGGAGAAGGCCACCCGGGCCGCGGCGAAGCATCTCGCCTACCTCCATGGTCTCTTCCACGACTGGTATCTCGCGCTCGCCGCGTACAACGCCGGAGAAGGGCGCGTGCTCCGGGCGATGGAGAAGACGGGCCTCACGGATTTCTGGCAGCTCGCCGCCTCCGGGATCCTGAAGCCGCAGACCCAGAATTACGTCCCGGCCGTCATCGCCGCGACTCTGATCTCGAAGAACCCGGCACACTACGGGTTCGACGTGGAATACGACAAACCCCTCGAATACGACACGCTTCTCCTCGAACGCCCCGTCCGGTTGCACCACCTAGCCTCCGCGGAAGGGGTCGAGCTCGAGGAGCTTCAGCGGTTGAACCCGGAGCTGCGCACGGAAGTCACGCCCCGCCAGAACGAGGGCTATCTGCTGAAAGTCCCGGTCGGTGCCCGCGAGTTCGTCCGCGTCGCCTACGGAAAGGCCCCGACGGCCAAAGCCCCCTCCTACCGACGCCACGTCGCGCGCCGGGGCGAGACTCTCGCATCAGTCGCCCGCCGGTTCCATGCGAACGTCGCCGACCTCGCCGCGGTCAATGCGCTTCCGACGCGGGGAAAGCTCCGCAGAGGGCAGGTCGTGATGATTCCCCGGCCGCAGGTCGCATCCGTCTCCCGCAAGGGGAGAAAGTCGGGCGTCAAGGACCATCCAGCCGCCCCCGCGAACAAGCCCCCCGTCGCCGTCGCCGTCGGTTCGCCCTCGAAGGCCGGCGGCAGTGGCGCGGCGCGCAAACCCGTCCCCGTCGCGTCGGGGAGGAAGGCCGGACGCAGCGCCTCCGCGGGCGAGCTCTCGGGTCCCGCGGCTTCCCGGCGATACC
>DATNMZ010000433.1:0-3483 GCA_035602095.1 Thermoanaerobaculia bacterium | reverse complement strand
TCGCGGCGCAGGGCTTCCGCGATCCCGGTCGCGAGCCGGAACCGCTCCGCGAGGCCCTCGACCGGCGTCGTCACGCGGGGATCCATCCGCACCGCCAGCGGAGCGGTCCAGGCGCGGCCGAACGCAGAGAGACGCACGGTGTACGCGCCCGGAAGCGCAGCCGGCCCCAGGGGGTGGCGCGGCGTGTCGCCCGGGACCGCGGAGATCGGGTATTCGTGCTCGAGGACGTCCGGAGGCGGGGAGTGCAGGTCCCAGACGAACCGGTGCATGCCGGGCTCCGCCCAAAGGATCGGCGTCGGACGGACCCAGTACGTCGGGACGTTCAACTCCGGGTCGATCGCCTCGGGCCGGTCCGCGCTCGAGTAGCGCCGGACGAGCCTGCCCGAGGCGTCGGCGATCTCGAGAGTCACGGGCTGCGAGGAGCGGCCCTTCAGAACGTAGTCGATGATCGCTCCGTCCGGCGGATTCTTTCCGGCCGGCTCCTCCGGGGGCAGCGGCGTGTCCGGCCACTGGCTGCGCCGGACCCGAATGGCGGCCTGCGGGCGGTAGAGGTAGGCGTCCGCCGCCGCGACTTCCGGGGCCATCTGCCGGAGAGGCGTGATGTCGTCCAGGATCCAGAAGGAACGGCCGTGCGTGCCGACGACGACGTCGTCCCCGTGCACGACCAGGTCGCGGACCGAAGTCGCCGGGAGGTTCAAACGGAGCGACTGCCACTCGTCTCCGTCGTCGAAGGAGACGTAAACGCCCCGCTCCGTCCCCGCGAAGAGAAGGCCGCGCCGCAGCGGATCCTCCCGCACCGCGTTCACGACCACGTTCTCGGGAATCCCTCGGACGATCTCCTGCCACGTGGCGCCTCCGTCCCGGGTCCTGTAGATGTGCGGCCGCAGGTCGTCGAGCCGGATCCGGTTCACGGCGGCGTAGGCGGCGGCGGGATCCGAGTGCGACGCCGCGATCAGCGAGACCTTGCTCCACGGCGTCAGCGCCTTCGGGGTGACGTTCTTCCAGCTCTTCCCGCCGTCGGCGGTGACGTGGATCAGGCCGTCGTCGGTTCCCACCCAGATCCGCAGGGAGTCCTTCGGGGACGGGGCGATCGTGTAGATCACCCCCCGATGCTTTCCCTTCTCCGGGTCGAGCGGCGCGAAGATTCCGAGGTTCGCCGGCACGTCGTACGTCTCCCGCGTCAAATCGGGCGAGAGCGTGTCCCAGCTCCTCCCGCCGTTCTTCGTCGCGAAGAGGACGTTGGAGCCGAGATACAGCAGGTGCGGGTCGAGGGGGGAGAAGAGGATCGGCATCGTGCGCACGAACCGGTACTTCCCGCGGATCGGCGCGGGGGAGATGTCCTGGATGTCTCCGGTCCGGCGGTCGTAGCGGCTCGCCTTCCCGCCGAAGAGGACGTTCGAGTCGAGCGGGTCGGGCGCGACGTAGCCGTACTCCTCGACGCCGACCGGGTGCCAGTCGCCGAAGTGAATCGAGCCGTCGTCGCCCCGGCTCGCGACGCCCGCGGAGCCGCTCTCCTGTTGCCCGCCGTACACCTGGTAGGGGAACTGGTTGTCCGTGATGACGTGGTAGAACTGGGCCGTCGGCTGGTTGTACCAGGAGCTCCAGGTCTTCCCGCCATTGACGCTCACCGTCGCCCCCTGGTCGCTCGCGAGAAGCAGGATCTCCGGATGCTCCGGGTTGATCCAGATCGTGTGGTAGTCGTCGCCGCCGGGCGCGCCCTTGATCGCGGTGAAGGTTCGGCCTCCGTCGGTCGAGCGGTAGGTCGACGTGTTCGCGACATAGACGACGTCGGGGTTCTTCGGATCGACCTTGACCTCGGCGAAGTCGCCGCCGCGTCCGGAGATGCGGCTCTCCGAGTTCACCCGGCGCCACGTCGCCCCCGCGTCGTCCGACCGGTACGTCCCGCCGTGCGCCGGATCGGCGTCCACCTGCGCGTACAGACGGTTCGAATCCGAAGGCGCCACGGCGATGCCGATGCGCCCGAGGCCCTGGGCGATCGTCGGGAGGCCCGTCTCGAGCCGCTTCCAGGATCCGCCGCCGTCCCTCGATTGGAAGAGCCCGCTTCCCGGGCCGTTGAAGGAGGCGCCGATCTCCCACGGCGCCTGGCGCGCCGCCCAGAGATCCGCGTAGAGGATCTGCGGGTCTTTCGGATCGAACGCGAGCGCGATGGCGCCCGTGTTCTCATCCTTGTACAGCACCCTCTCCCACGTCTCTCCTCCATCCTTCGACCGGAAGACCCCGCGCTCGGGATTCGGTCCATACGGATGTCCGAGCACTGCGACGAAGACGCGATTCGCGTCGCGCGGGTCGACGAGGATGGCGCCGATCTGTTGCCCGTCGGCGAGCCCGACGTGGCGCCAGGTCTTCCCGCCGTCCCGGGACCTGTACACTCCATCGCCGACGGAGAGGTCCGGGCGCTGCAGGCCCTCGCCGCTTCCGACGTAGATCACGTTCGGATCGGAGGGTGCGAGGGCGATCGCGCCGATCGACTGCGTGGGCTGTTCGTCGAAGAGCGGCGTCCAGACGCGGCCGGCGTCCGTCGTCTTCCAGACCCCGCCGTTGTTCACCCCGACGAAGAAGACGTTCGGCTCTCCCGGGATGCCCGCGGCCGCGACGGTCCGCCCCCCGCGAAACGGCCCGATACACCGCCAGCGCATCTCCGAGAAGAGGCGCGGATCGGCGGCCGGTCTCGCGAAAGCGGGCGGGACGAGGCCGAGCAGGAAGCAGGAAGCGGCGAGAGCGCGGCGCGCAGAAATCACGGATCCTCCTCGAGCGCCGAGCAGTCTAGCGAAAATCCCGGGAAGCCGGTCCCCGGGATCGGCCGTAGGGGCGGGACTCCCCGCCCGCGGGCGGCCGCAAGGCCGCCCGCACAATCACCCTAGCGGCTCGCCGGCAGCCGAAGCGGCTGCTCGAGGGTGAACGCGATCGGGCGGCCGGCCTCGATCTCGAAGTCGAGGTCTCCCGTGAGCGCCGCCGCCCCCGTCCCGGCCGCGGCGCCGGCCGCGGCGCCCTCCAGAGTCGATTGGGTGTTTTTTCCGAACACCTGCCCCAGGATCGCCCCCACCGCGGCGCCCCCGGCGATGTATCCCGCGTTGCGCTTGGTGTGCGTGTCTCCGGTGCGCTGGTATGCCGAGGTGGCCAGGGGGACCGAGCGGCCGCCGATCTCGAGGTCCGTCAGGCGGAATCGGAGCTCCGCGGGCCGCGCCAGCTTGCCGGAGTCGACGACGTGCTCGACCTTTCCTCGGACGCGCGATCCCGAACGGGCGACCACCGCATCGTCGTCCGCGAGGAGATCGTCGAGCAGCTCGCCGGGAACCGTGTCGCCGACTTTGGCGCTCGCGGTGGAGACACTCCGGTCGAACTTCACACGCAGGATGGTCCCGGCCGGCACCTCGTGCTCGCCGCGGAACGCCGGACCGCGGCGCGCCTCGGAAGAGCCGGCGTTCTCGCCCGATCGAGAAGTGCTCGTGCTCGAGGTTGTCC
>DATNMZ010000432.1:0-2729 GCA_035602095.1 Thermoanaerobaculia bacterium | reverse complement strand
GCGAGCGGACAATGGGCGAAGCGAGTCCAGAGGCACTCTCTCGACACGGAAGAGGGCGTGAACTCCCGGGAACGGCTTCGCCAGGAAGTCCGCATGCCCGTCGAGAACCCCGCGGCCGGACTCGAAGATCACTCCCTCCGCTCGGATCGGCGAGGGATAGACGTGGTCGTGCGAATGGATGTTCCGGATGTTGTTCGCCCGGAGGGAGAGGTGAGAGATGCGGAGCGGTTTCTTGGGGTCTTCGTCGATGTAGACGAAGTTCCCGTCGTCGACGCGGAAGAGGTTGATCTTCAAGGGATAGATCTGCTCGAGCGCGTCCTGCCATCCCTTGTCCTTCACGGGGACCGGATCCTGGTACTCGGCGCGCAATTGCCCGAGGTTGACGTGGACCCGAGGCTTATCGAAGAGGAAGTCCGCGACGAGGTGGAGCGTCACGAGCTCGCTCCACTGCACGCTCGCCTTGAGCTTCGGGACCACCATGACGGGTGGGTCGGGATTTGCCTGCTGCCGGAGGGTCAGGTCGTGCAGCGTGATCGAGAGGCCGAAGAGCGAGAAGTGGAGCTTCGGGATCTGGACCGTGTAGCCCTTGAGACTCTGGTTCATCCGCCGCTCCATCTGCCGGCGGAGGGGCTCGTCGATGAAGAAGGAAACGACGATCACCAGGACGATCAGAATCAGGATCGCCACGCCGACGGAGAGCGCCGTCTTTCGCGATGCCGGTCCCGCCTTCCTGAGCTTCGAGAGGGCGCGGTTCCAGCGCTTCTCTTTCTTCGGCGGCTCCGCGTTGCGGGGCGGTTCGGACTTGCGGTGCGTCGACAGAGAAGAATCCTCCCTACTCCGGGAAGGGGCAATCGGCGTGCCAACGGCGGACCCCGCGAGGCCGTAATATTGCGCCGCCGATGGCATCCCCCCTGCTCGACGCGCGCGGGTTGACCCGCAGCTATCGCCTCGGCGCGGCGACGGTCCCCGCGGTCACGGGGATCTCTCTGGCGATCCACGCGGGGGAGTTCGTCGCCCTTCAGGGGCCGAGCGGCTCGGGGAAAACCACTCTCTTGAATCTGCTGGGCCTCCTCGACCGGCCCGATTCGGGCAGCCTCGCCGTGGACGGCCGCGATGCCGCGGGCCTTTCGGAGAACGAGCGGGCGGATCTGCGGCGGGACCGGTTCGGCTTCGTCTTCCAGACGTTCAACCTGATCCCCGTGCTTTCCGCGGAGGAGAACGTCGAGTATCCGATGGCGCTCGCCCGGGTCGCCGCGGAGGATCGGCGGTCGCGCGCGCGGGAGCTGCTCGCCGCCGTCGGTCTCGCCGATAAGGCGGGGGTGCGGCCGGACCTGCTCTCCGGGGGGCAGCGGCAGCGCGTCGCCATCGCCCGCGCCCTCGCGAACGGTCCGGCGGTAGTCTTCGCCGACGAGCCGACCGCGAATCTCGATTCCCATACCGCCGAGGAGATTCTCGACCTCATGCGCGGCCTCTGCGATTCGCGTCGAGTGGCATTTCTCTTCGCGACGCACGATCCCCGGGTCGTCGCCCGCGCGCGGAGGGTGGTGTCCCTCCACGACGGCCGGGTGGAAGCGGACGTCTCGCGCGCTGCGGGGGCTTCCCCGTGAGCGCGCTCGCGCTCGCCTGGCGGAACCTCGTCCGGCAGCGGCGGCGGACGGCCCTGATGGGGATCGTCGTCGCCTTCGGCTTCGCCGCGTTCGCGCTCGCGGGCGGGTTCATCGCCCAGTCGTTCGAGGGGCTACGCGAGGGGACGATCCGAAGCGTCGGGCAGCTGCAGGTGGTGGACCGGCGCGCCGTCTCCGCCAACGAGTCGGCGACGCTCGAGTTCGGAATCCCCGACGCGGCGCGAGCCCGCGCGATCCTGGCGCGCGATCCGGCGGTCTCTTCGGTGCTGCCCCGGATCGATTTCGTCGGTCTCGCCTCGAACGGGACGAAATCGATTCCCTACCTCGGCGTGGGCGTCGATCCGGAGCCTG
Source organism: Thermoanaerobaculia bacterium (assembly GCA_035602095.1). Classification (GTDB taxonomy): domain Bacteria; phylum Acidobacteriota; class Thermoanaerobaculia; order UBA5066; family Gp7-AA6; genus JALYUA01. The sequence goes on along the minus strand of DATNMZ010000432.1, from coordinate 753 downwards.
AGGCGGCGGCCACCGGGGCGCGCAACCTCGTGACCGCCGGCTCTTACCTCGCGGGCGACGGAGGAGACGGCGTGCTGCTCGGGACAGGCCTCGCATCCGCCCTCGGCGCGCGGCCGGGCGACCGGATCACCCTCATGGCGACGACGCCGGACGGATCGCTCAACGCGGTGGACGGCGTCGTGAGCGGCCTCGTGGACGTCCGCATCAAGGAATTGAACGACCGGTATCTCGCGGCGGGCACGGGGCTCGTCTCGCGGTTGCTCCAGAGCTCGGGCGCCGTATCCAAGCTGGTCGTGTTCTTGAAGCCCGGAGCGGACGAAGCCGCCGCTGCCAGGCGCCTCGCCTCGGCGCTCGCCGGAGCCGGATACTCCGTCGTGCTTCGCGAGTGGCGGCAGCTCGCCGTCTTCTACGAGCAGGTCAAGCTCCTCTACCTCGGCATCTTCGGCTTCGTGGGCACGGTGCTCGTCGTCATCGTGATTCTTTCGGCCGCGATCGTGATGACCATGGCCGTCACCGAGCGGACGCGCGAGATCGGCACCCTGCGCGCGCTCGGCACGCGCCCCGCGGGAGTGCTCCGGATGTTTCTGGCGGAGGGCGTCGCGATCGGATTGCTCGGCTGCGCGGCCGGAGCCCTCTTCGCGCTGCTTGTGCGCGCGGTCTTGAACGCGTGGGGATTCACGCTCCCGCCTCCGCCCGGAGGAACGCACGGCGATCCGATCCACGTCCAGATCTATCCTCTCGCGTACGCCGTGG
>DATNMZ010000431.1:0-3766 GCA_035602095.1 Thermoanaerobaculia bacterium | reverse complement strand
GGGTCCCGGCCCCCAGGAGAAGGGCGATGACCTTGTCCCGAGCATACCCCGTGACGCGGGAGACGAGAGTCAGCGGAGTGATGACGGAGGCGGACCGGACGATCCGGCCCCGGCTCTCGTGCGTCGATTCCGATGACATGAGTGAGCGGCGATGATACTTGGGAGTAGTTGTCAGTTATCAGTTGTCAGTCATCAGTTTTGGGCCCGGATCCGGGGTTCGCCGGGCGGAACCCGCTGCCGTCGTCTTAAGTCAAGAACTGTGAACTGACAACTGTGAACTGACAACTCGTTCACTCGGACATCATCTGTCCCCGCGGAAGTGAATTACTCTTCGGAGCACCTGAGAAGGAGGAGAACACATGGCAAGCGTCAACAAAGTGATTCTGATCGGCAACCTCGGCAAGGACCCGGAGATTCGAACGACCCCCCAGGGGACGTCCCTCGCGCGATTCTCGGTCGCTACGACCACGAACTGGAAGGACAGCTCCGGCGCGCGTCAGGAGAGGACGGAGTGGCACGACGTCGTGGCCTGGGAGAAGCTCGCCCAGATCTGCGGCGAGTATCTCCACAAGGGCAAGATGGTGTACGTCGAGGGCAGCCTTCAGACCCGGAGCTGGGAGGATCAAAACGGACAGAAGCGCTACAAGACCGAAGTCAAGGCGAACAACGTCGTGATGCTGTCGCCCCGCCAGGACGGAGCGAGGAGCGCCTCGCAGGCCTCTTCTCCGGCCCCGAGGGAGGCCAGCGAGGTGGCAGAAGCCCCCGTCGACGACGACGACGTTCCGTTCTAACCGGGCCCCGAATCGGCCAGGGCCGGCCGGCTCAATCTCGTCGATCCTGCGCGAGTACGAGGGCCTCTTCCCGCAGGTTCTCGACGGCCTCGCGCAGCAGCTCGATCGGCCGCGGCGACCGCCCGCTGGCCGCGCCCCGTGCGGCGAGGTCGGCCGCGCGCCGCGTGTAGGCGTCGAGCCTCCCGCCGGCCTCGCGGAGCCGCTCCTCGGGGACGTCTCGCGCGACCCGTTCGACGCAGTCCGGATACTCCGCGATCCGGCTGCAGACGAATAGAAGATCGCACCCGGCGCGCGCCGCCTCGGCGCACCGGTCCGGCATCGCTCCAAAAGTCTGGAGGGCACCCATCTCCAGGTCGTCGGAAAAGGCCGCGCCCATAAATCCCATCGAACCGCGCAGGACGACGGTCGCCTGCTCGACCGAGAGCGACGCGGGAAGGCCGTCGGGCCCCGCGGCGTGCGAGACCATCACGGCGCCGGCCGCGTCCATCGTGGCGGCGAAGGGCGCGAGATCGAGGCTTTCCTCCTCCGGGTCCTCCGGCAGAAACGGCAGCGCCTGGTGCGTGTCGAGATCGGCGCGGCCCAGCCCGGGAAAGTGCTTCACGCATCCGGAGACACCGGCGGCGTGGAGCCCTTGAAGAAACCCGGTCGCGGCGACCACGATCTCCTCCGGCTTCGAGGAGGCGCACCGCCCGGCGAGAAACCTCTCCGATGCGCCGGGGACCTCGCGATCGACCACGGGGGCGAGATCCACGTCGAAACCGAGCGCGCGGCACGACTCCCCGGCGAGCTCCCCGGCCCGTCGCGCGAGCCCCGCCCGCGCCGCGTCCCGGAAGGACACCGAGCGCCCCAGGAGATCGCGGAAGCGGTCCACTGGTCCCCCCTCCTGGTCCACGCAGAGAAGGGGACGCCCGGGCAGCGCCGAGAGGTCCGCCGTGAGCGCCCGGACGCCGTCGGGCGTTTCGAGGTTTCTCCGGAAGAGGATGACGGCCCGGGGCGGGTATCGCTGGAGGATCCGGCGTTCGTCGGCGGTCACGGAAGCGCCGGCAATGCCGACTCCGAAAAGGCGGCCCGCGGCGGAAAACGGCGTCACGAGGAGGGCGTCTTCAGGCGCTCCTGGAGTGACGCGAGCAGCGAGAGCGCCGCGATCGGCGTCAGCCGGTCGAAGTCTGCCTCGCGGAGCTTCTCGAGAACGAGCCCCTCGTCCGAAGAGAACAGGAGGATCTGTCCGTCCCCGGCGCTCTCGCCGGCGTGGCGGGCGAGCACCGGCGCGCCCTGCACGTCGAGCTCCTGTTTCTCCAGGTTCGAGAGCACTTCCCGGGCGCGCGCGATCAGCGCGGGCGGCAACCCCGCGAGCTCCGCCACCTGGATCCCGTAGCTGCGGTCCGCCGCGCCCGGGATGACCTTTCGCAGGAAGACGACCTTTCCATCGATCTCCCGGACGGCCATCGTGGCGTTGGCGACGCCCGGCCTCACGAGGGCGATCTCCGTGAGCTCGTGGTAGTGCGTCGCAAAGAGCACGAACGCGCCCTTCCCCGGAACGTCGTGCAGATGCTCGACGAGCGCCCAGGCGATCGAGAGTCCGTCGAACGTCGAGGTGCCGCGGCCGACTTCGTCGAGAATGACCAGGCTTTTCGGAGTCGCGCCTCGCAGGATCGCGGCGGACTCGAGCATTTCGACCATGAAGGTCGATTCGCCTCTCGACAGGTGGTCGGCGGCTCCGACTCGCGTGAAGATCCGGTCGAAGATCGAGATCTCCGCCTTCGACGCCGGCACGAAAGAGCCCGCCTGGGCCAGGAGCACCGCGGTGGCGACCTGCCGGAGGTAGGTCGACTTGCCTCCCATGTTCGGTCCGGTCACGAGCAGGATCCTCTTCTCCGGCGTGAGGTCGCAGTCGTTGGGAACGAAGGGCTCTTCCCGGCGCACCGCTTCGATGATGGGATGCCGCGCGTCCACGAGGAAGAGCTTCGGACGGACCGAGAGGGCCGGCCGGACCCACCGCCCGGAGGCGGCCGTCTGCGCGAAACTCGCCGCGACATCGATCGAGGCGAGAGCGGCAGACACGGCGGCGACCCGGGCCGCGGCGCCGGCGAGCTCCCGGAGCAGCTCTCCGTAAATGCGATCCTCGATCGCGGCGATGCGCTCCTCCGCGCCGAGGATTTTCTCCTCGAGGTCCTTCAAGGCGGGCGTGACGAACCGTTCCGCGTTCGCGAGGGACTGCCTCCGGATCCACTCGGCTGGAACGCGATCGCGGTGCGCCCGGCCGACCTCCAGCGAGTAGCCGAAGACGCGGTTGTAGCGCACGCGCACGCTGGCGATCCCGGAGCGGCGCCGCTCCTCCGCCTCGATCGCGAGGAGCGCCCCCTGCCCATCCCGCCGGAGAGCCCGGAGCCCATCGAGCTCCGGGTCACGGCCGTCGCAGATCACGCCGCCCGCGGACGCGAGGACCGGAGGCTCCCGGGCCATCGTCGCCGCCACCCGTTGGCCGAGATCCGCCACATCCGGCATTCCGTCGAGAAGCGTCCGCAGCCGCGAGGAAGTGAGCTTCGCGCCCGCTCGTCGCAGTCCCGGCACGGCCTCGAGCCCCGCCGCCCAGGCTGTGACGTCGCGCGGTCCCGCCGTCCCGGTCGCAATCCGAGCGAACCGCCGTTCGAGGTCTCCGACGCCGTCGAGCGCCTTCTGCAGGCTCTCGCGCGCGTCCTCGCGTCGAACGAGCTCTTCGACCGCGTCCCATTTCGCCTCGAGCTCCACCGGGTCCGTGGATGGCCGGGCAAGCGCGTCGCGCAGAGCGCGGGCGCCGAGCGGCGAGCGCGTGCGGTCGAGGAGGGCGCAAAGGCTTCGATCGGGGGAGCCGTCGGAGGACTCGAACAGCTCGAGAGTCGCGATTGCGGAAGCGTCCAGACCCATCCGTTCCCCGAAGCGGAGAGGCTCGGGCGCGCCGATGTGCTCCGCCCCACCCGGCCGCATCTCCCCGGCGT
>DATNMZ010000430.1:0-2205 GCA_035602095.1 Thermoanaerobaculia bacterium | reverse complement strand
GACGGGAACGCTGATCATTCAATAGTCCGGAGCGGGGTGAGGCGCATCCCTCACGTCTCGTCCGCGGGCAAGGCTGTCAAGAGACGATCTGCGATCTGCGATCGGGTGATCGGGTGATCAATCGGGTGATCGGGTGATCGGACTCCCTGTCACCTACCACCTGTCACCTGCAACCTGTCACCTGCCTCCTCACCAGACCGGTTAGAATTCGTCGCCAAATGAGTGCGAAGGACCTGATACCGCCCCTGAAGCCAGATGCAGCTGCGCCTTCGCCCTCGACGTCGGCCTCGCAGCCGCCGGCGGCGGAACCGGAAAAGAGCGAAGACGACCGCCGGGCCGCCGCCGCGGCCGTCAACCGCAAGCGCGCCCTGGAGGAATGGGAAGCCAACAAGCGGCTCTGGCGGGAAACGGGCATTCCGCAGGGACTCCCGGCGAAGAAGTGAGCGGGTCGCTCCCGCCGGGCCCGCCGATTCCGCGGAAGGCCTCCTCGCGATCCGATCCCGAAGAGGACACCGCCCGGGCGCTGGCGCGGATCGAGGCGGAGGTCGTGCGGTGTGTGGCCTGCCCGCGGCTGGTTCGATGGCGCGAGGAAGCGGCGAGAAATCCGCCACGCCGCTTCGCCCGAGAGAGTTACTGGGCGCGGCCGCTGCCCGCCTTCGGAGATCCGGACGCGCGCCTCCTCCTCGTCGGTCTCGCTCCCGCCGCGCACGGCGGCAACCGAACCGGCCGGATGTTTACCGGCGACGCCTCGGGCGATTTTCTCTTCCGCGCGCTCCACGCCGTCGGACTCGCGAACCAGCCCCGCTCGATCCGGCCCGGCGACGGCCTCGCTCTCACCGGCGCGCTGGTCACCGCGGCGGTCCGGTGCGCGCCGCCGGACAACCGTCCGCTGCCCGCCGAATTCGCCTTATGCAGCCGCTACCTCGACTCCGAGCTCGCCATTCTGCGTCGGGTGCGCGTGCTCGTCGCGCTCGGGGGGCTCGCGTTCGACGCCTGCCTCGCGGCGCTGGCCCGCGCCGGGCAACCGCCCGTCCCGCTGAGGCCGAAGCCGCGCTTTGCGCACGGGGCGGTCGTCGAGGTCGGTCGTTACAGGCTCTTCGCGACCTACCATCCGAGCCAGCAGAATACGTTCACCGGCAGGCTGACGCAGACGATGCTTCAGTCCGTGCTCGCGGAAGCCGCCCGGAGCGCGTTTTCGGTCAGCGGCTCGGACCCGGCTCCGAGATCTTCTCGATCACGCGGCCCGCTTCGCGGGGGCCCGTCTCTCGCGCCAGATCGGCCATCGCAATGACTCCGCGCAAACGCCCGTTCTCGACGACCAGGATGCGGCGGACCTGAGCCCGCTCCATCTTTCGGCTCACTTCGGCCACGTCCGCCGCGGGTTCGCAAGAGACGATATCGGTGGTCATCACGTCCTCGACGAGCACTTCGGAAGGCTTCTTGTCCTCCTCGCCGAGATAGAGCGCGATGTCTCTGTCCGTCACGACTCCGACGACGCGCGCTTCGCCATTTCCCCGGGTGATCGGAATCAGGCCGCAATCCTCGTCGCGCATGACGTCGATCGCGTCGCGGACCGTGTCGCTCGCCTCGCAGGTCCCGGGATTCTCCGTCATCAGATCCTGTGCCTTCATGGGGTCCTCCTCCCTAAACGGGAGATCCGTTGCACGATTCGTTCCGGAACGTCGGCGTCGCTTGTGTGAGGAGTGGAGTCGCGCTTACTTCTTGAACAAAGCGTCGAAGGCGGCTCGGGAGGTGTCCGGTGTCTCCGCGGCGCGGGTCCCCGTCAGGTCGAAGGAGCGCGCCGGAGTGAACAGGGGGCACTCGTTGCGGAGCTTCTTGGCGGGAATCCGGGCGGGGATCTCCTTCCAGAGGGCGCACTCCCACCGGGAGGCCGGGTCGAAGTTGGAGCACTGGACGCACGAGTGCAGATCGGCGCCGCACTTCGCGCAGGTCGAGTCGGCTCGGAGATCGGTGATGTCCCGGCGCTTCTCTCCGCATCCGCGGCAGGCAAAAACGAGCGCCTTGTTCTGATCCGCGCCGCGGCCTCTCGGTCCCTCCGGGCGGTCGGGCCGCGGCCCCGAGGGCCGCTTTGCGCCCGAGCCGGAGCCCGAGCTTCCGCGGTCGGACTCCATGTATCCCCGGTGGCCGTACTTGCGGTCGTTCATAGGTAGTTGTCGGTTATCAGTTGACAGTTATCAGTTCTCA
>DATNMZ010000429.1:0-3906 GCA_035602095.1 Thermoanaerobaculia bacterium | reverse complement strand
GAATCATCAGACCGCTAAAAATACTCTGGCCCCCGATTCCCGATTCCCGATTCCCGATTCCCGATTCCCGATTCCCGATTCCCGATTCCGGTCTTACTGAATCACTCCGCAGCCCAGGCGCCCGCCCGCGTTGCCCGTCGGCTGGGTCGTCAGGTCATCCGCCTTCTCGTGGAAAACGACCGAGCGCCCGACGACGGAGTTCGGCCCGGGCTTGACCGTCAGCAGGTCGCTCCGGATGTCCAGGTCACCCTTCCCGTTCGCGCCGATCTCGATGTTGCCGAGGTCTCCCGCATGCCGCTTCTCGGCCATCGGGCCGGCGTGAGGCATCCCGCCCGGGTTGAAGTGGCCGCCCGCGGACTTCGCTTCCGGGTCCGAGCAGTCGCCCCTCTCGTGGAGATGGAGCCCATGCGTGCCGGGAGGGGCGTTCTCGATGTGCACGCGGACGCGCACGCCGCCCGACCCGAGCTCGGTGAACGTGGCGGTTCCCTTCACGGTCGATCCGCTCCGGGCCTCGATCGTCGCCCGCGCCCCGGGGCTCTCCGTCTCCCGAGGAGGCGCCGGCGAGGGCTTGGAAGCGGTCGATGAAGACGATGAAGACGAGCCGCAGCCTGCCACGACCAGCGCGGCCGCCACGAGAGTCAAACAGGGAATGACGCGGATTCTCATTCTTTCCTCCTTCAGCCTTCCGACAATGTTAGAGAATATCCCGGGGATCGGCATTTCCGCGCTACCGCATGAAAGACGTCCCTCCGATCGAAGTCTCCCGGCTGGTGCTCCTGGCGCTCGTCGCGGGCGGGGCCGTGGTCGCGATCGCCACCGCCGGGGATCTCTCCCGCTTCGCCGGGGGTTTCGCCGCGGGCGCGGGCTCGACGCTCCTCCTCTCGCGGGCCCGGCGGCAGCCCGATCCGGCCGACGGCGGGCCGCACCCGGGGGAGGGCAGCTCCGCGTGAAGGTGCTGGTCGTCGAGGACGAGGAGAAGATCGCGCGGTTTCTCCGGAAGGGGCTGACGGAGAAGGGCTATTCGGTCGAGGCGGTGAGCAACGCCGACGCCGCGCTCGAGCGCTTCGAAGCGGGTGCGTACGACCTGGTCATCCTCGATCTTCTGCTGCCCGGCTCCCGGGACGGACTCGAGCTCTGCCGGGAGCTGCGCGCGCGCGGAGCACGGGCGAAGATCCTCATGTTGACGGCGCGCGACACGACCGAGAACAAGATCGAAGGTCTCGACGCGGGCGCGGACGACTACCTCGTGAAGCCATTCTCTTTCCGCGAGCTCCTCGCGCGGCTCCGCGCGCTCGCGCGGCGGACGGAGGTCGAGGAGCCCGGGCCGATCGCGTTCGGCGACATCCGTTACGATCCGGAGTCGCGCGAGATCGCCCGCGAGGGCGAGCGGATCCGCTTGACGGCGCGGGAAGGCGCGCTCTTCGAGCTCCTGCTGCGGCGGCGGGGGAAAGTGGTCTCGCGCTCCGAGATCCAGGCGCGGATCTGGGAAGACTCCTTCGATCTTTCGACGAACATCATCGACGTCTACATCAACGCGCTCCGGAAGAAGATCGACGCCGGGGGCCGCGAAAAAGTGATCCACACCGTCCGCGGCGTCGGCTATCTCGTGCGCGCCGCGGGATCGGAAGAGTAGGAAACAGAGGCGATGGCGCTCTTCTCTTTTGGCGGCCGTCCGGAACCGGATTCGCGCGAGGATCCCGTCGCGGCGCTGAACCGGCGGCTTGCCGAGACCGCGCAGCACCCTTTGAAGCGCATCCCGACCGCGGGCCTCGATGGAGAAGCTCGAGAGCTCGCGGAGCAGCTGAACGCACGGCTGGACGCCGTCGGATCGGCGGAAAAGGAGCAGCAGCAGTTCATCGCCGACGTCTCGCACGAGCTCCGGACCCCTCTGACCGTCCTTCGCGGCTCTCTCGAGGTCGCGCTCGAGGAAGATCGCCCGGCGGACGAGTACCGCGAGGCGATCGGCAACGCGCTCCTGGAAGTCCGGCATCTGACCCGCCTCTCCCAGAACCTCCTGTTCTTAGCGCGCGGTCAGAGCGGGCGGATCACGCTCTCCTTCGCGAACGCGGACCTCGTGCGGTTCGTGACGGACGTCACGCGGGACCTGCTCCCCGCGGCGAGCGACCGCAGCATCGACCTCGCGCCCGAAGTCCCGGACGAGCCGGTCCGGGCGTTCATCGATCAGGATCGGATGCAGCAGGTCCTCCACAACCTGCTCGAGAACGCGATCCGGTACACGCCGCCGGAAGGCCGGATCCGCGTCCGGCTGCGCTCCACTCCGGGCGAAGCGACGATCGAGGTCGCGGACACGGGGATCGGCATCCCGGCGGGGGATCAACCCTACGTCTTCGAGCGGTTCTTCCGCAGCGATCGCGCCCGCCGGGCGTACACGGGAGGCTCCGGCCTCGGCCTTTCGATCGTTCGCTGGATCGTCGAGGCGCACAAGGGACGCGTCGAAGTCGAGAGCGAGCCGGAGAAGGGCGCGACGTTTCGCGTCCATCTGCCGTTGCTCACGTAGTTGTCAGTTGTCAGTTGTCAGTTATCAGTTTTCCGTTCGGGCCCCGGGCTTGAACTGTTAACTGTGAACTGTTAACTGATTACTCTCTTATGCGCCCCGTCTTCGTCCTCTCCGCGCTCCGCACGCCGATCGGAAAGTTCGGCGGGGCCTTCGCTTCGCTGTCCGCCGCCGACCTCGGCACGGCGGTGGCCACGGCGGCCCTCGAGCGGTCCGGGCTGCCCGCGGCCGCGGTTTCCGAGACGGTCTTCGGGCACGCGCGGCAGGCGGGCGGGGGACCGAACACCGCCCGGCAGGTATCCCACCGCGCGGGCGTTCCCGACTCCGTCCCCGCGTACACCGTCAACAAGGCGTGCGGCTCCTCGCTGAAGGCGCTGACGCTCGGCGCCCTGACGATCGCGGCGGGGGAGAACGAGGTCGTGCTCGCGGGCGGCACCGAGTGCATGTCGGCGACGCCCTACCTCCTCCCGGGCGCGCGCTTCGGGACGCGGATGGGCCATGTCGACCTCGTGGACGGCATGTATCGCGATGGATTCCTGTGCCCGCTCTGCGGCCAGCTCATGGGAGAAACCGCAGAGAACCTGGTGCGCGAGTTCGGAATCTCCCGGGCGGAGCAGGACGCGTTCGCGCTCGAGTCCCAGCGGCGGGCCCAGGCGGCAATCGAATCCGGCCGGTTCGACGCGGAAATCGTCCCCGTGGAAGTCCCCGGCCGCAAGGGCCCGACGCTGGTTTCGCGCGATGAGCACGTTCGCGGCGACACCACTCTCGAGTCGCTCGCAAGACTGCCGGCGGTGTTCGACGCTTCGGGCGGCACGGTCCACGCGGGCAACTCGTCGGGGATCACGGACGGCGCGGCGGCGCTCGTCCTCGCCTCGGAGAAAGCCGCCGCGAAATCGGGCGTCGAGCCGCTCGGCCGCATCACCGCGTGGGCCTCGGCCGGCGTCGAGCCGTCGCGGATGGGAGTCGGCCCGGTGCCCGCCATTCGGGCTCTTCTCGCCCGGACCGGCCGCGCGCTTTCGGAAATCGACCGCATCGAGCTGAACGAAGCCTTCGCCGCGCAGGTCCTGGCCTGCGCGCGCGAGCTTCCGCTCGACCTCTCGCGCGTGAACGTGAGCGGCGGTGCGATCGCCCTCGGGCACCCGATCGGCGCGACTGGAGCCCGAATCTCGACGACGCTCCTCCACGAGATGCGGCGCTCCGACGTGAAGACAGGCATCGCGACACTCTGCATTTCGGGGGGCCTGGGCATGGCCGTTCTGTTCGAGAGAGAACTGAAGACTGACAACTGATAACTGACAACTTCCTGCGGGCTACAATCTACCCGTGCGCATCGCCCTCACCCTCGACCGCGACGCTGCCCGCGCGGAGACCAACGATTACATCCGGTCGCT
>DATNMZ010000428.1:0-3054 GCA_035602095.1 Thermoanaerobaculia bacterium | reverse complement strand
TCCCGGCTCGCCTCCAGGATGACCTGTCTCCGCGCAGCCGGCACGACTCTCACCTATCCACCCGCGACAGCGGGGGGAGAGGACGGGTGAGGGGGGTAAGCCGCACTCACTCCTTCCGCGCCTCCGACTTCCCCCTCACCCCAACCCTCTCCTCCGACCGCGGGGGAGAGGGGGTACCGTCCCCGGCTCTCCGACTCCCCGCGTGTGACGCGCTTCAGCGCCCGCGCTTGCCCTCGAGCTCCTTCAGGCGTTTCTCGAGCTCCTCGACCCGGTCCTGGAGCTTGCGGACGCCGTCGCGATCGCGGCCGGGCAGCGGGTTCCAGTCGGTATCGAAGTCGAACCGAAACGGCCTCGCCGAGAGCTCCCGGCTCAAGTCGCGTCCCAGGTGCCGGGCCATCTCTCCGAGCTCCACTTCCTGGCGGGGCCGCTCCTCGATCTTCACGGGGATGGTCTTCTTTGCGCGGCTGCGGATGACGTCGAGTTGAACCGTCTCGCCGGCGGTCCGGCGCCGGACCGTCCGGGCGATTTCCCACAGGGAGGTGACTTTGCCCCCGTCCACCGCCGTGACGACGTCTCCCACGGAGACACCGGCGCGCCCGGCCGGGCTGTCCTTTTCGACCTCGCCCACCAGGACGCCGGCGTCCGTCGGCGCTCCGAAGTGGACTCGCAGATCGGCGGGGATGTCGACGAGCCGCACTCCCATCCAACCGCCGCCTTCGAATCGGTTGATGCGGATCCGGTGAGGACGGTCCCCGTGGATCTCGACGGTGTCGTCGCCTCCGTCGACCACGATCGCGTGCGCGGTTCCGCCGGTGCCGCCGCCGTCGTCGCCGGCCCGGGCAGGCACGGGCTGAGGGATCGCGAAAAAGAGCGCCAGGAGAGCCGCGCAGGCAGAAGTCTTCATTCTCGTTTCCTCCGTAGTTGGGAGCTCGGGGCCTCGGCCTTTCTGTCGGGCCCTCTGGGTCGGGAGACGGGGGGCCCCGGGAAAGGTTTCGCGGCCCGCGTTCGGGGTGCCATTCGGCCTGAAACGTGCACGCGGCCGACCTCCAGAGGAGGGCACCATGGACGCTCGCTGGTCAGCCATCGCTTTTGCCCTGTTTCGGATCGTCGCCGGGTTGCTGTTTGCCAGTCACGGAGCGCAGAAGCTGTTCGCCGTTTTCGGAGGTCCCGCCGCGACGGGCAAGCCGTTGCTGCTCACGGCCGGAGTCATCGAGCTCGTGGGCGGCCTCCTGGTCGCCGTCGGATTGTTCGCGCGTCCCGCGGCGTTTGTCGCCTCGGGGGAGATGGCGGTCGCCTATTTCATGGCGCACGCGCCCGGCGGGTTCTGGCCCATTGTGAACAAGGGAGAGGCGGCGGTCTTCTACTGCTTCGCGTTCCTGTTCATCGCCGCGCACGGGGCGGGGATTTGGAGCCTGGATTCGCTCCGGCTTCGCTCGGCGCCGGCCTCGGTGACACGTCCTGGTGTTCCGTAAGAGAGGTCCTGTGTTGCTTTAGGTTCGCAGGGGCCTTGCGGCCGCCCGCGGCCGGGGGCTGCGCGCGGATACGATCCCCCTCCGGGAGGATGTCCCATGACGGACCCGGAGGAGCGGGATCTGGCGCGCCGGCGCGCGCCCCTCGAGATTTCGGGCGACGACTTCCGTGCGGCCGGGCACGAGCTCGTCGACCGCGTCGCCGACCTGCTCGGCTCGATGCGCGGCCGCCCGGTAACGCCTGGGGAGAGCGCGACGGAGGTCCGGGCCCTGCTCGGCCGCGGCCCGCTGCCGGAGAAAGGGAGCGAAGGGCCGGCGATCCTTCGGGAGGCCGCGCAGCTTCTTCTCGAGCACTCGCTCTTCAACGGCCATCCGCGATTCTTCGGATACATCACGGCGTCTCCCGCGCCTCTCGGCGCGCTCGCGGACCTGCTCGCGGCCGCTGTCAACCCGAACTGCGGGGCGTGGGAGCTCTCGCCGATGGCCAACGCGGTCGAGGAACAGACGGTGCGCTGGATCGCCGAGCTCGTCGGCTTCCCGGCAGGCGGGGGCGGCTTGCTCGTTTCGGGCGGCAACGTGGCCAACTTCGCCGGCTTTCTCGCGGCGCGCCGGGCGCAGGCGGGAGAGGCGATTCGCGCGAGCGGGCTCTCCGGGGCGCCGGGCCCGCTCCTGGTTTACGCCTCGGCCGAGACCCACACCTGGATCCAGAAGGCGGCCGATCTCTTCGGCCACGGAACGGACGCGATCCGCTGGATCCCCGCCGATGGAAAACAGCGCCTGGATCCGGAGGCCCTGCGCACGGCGATCGCTCGGGACCGGGCGGAGGGCGCGCGGCCCTTCCTCGTCGTGGGTGCGGCCGGCACGGTCGGCACAGGCGCGATCGATCCCTTGCGGGAGATCGCCGCGATCTGCCGCGAGAACGGGCTCTGGTTTCACGTGGACGGGGCGTATGGAGCTCCCGCGGCGGCGCTCCCCGACGCGCCGGCGGATCTGCGCGCGCTGTCGCTCGCCGATTCCGTCGCCATCGATCCGCACAAGTGGCTGTACGCGCCGCTCGAGGCCGGCTGCATCCTCGTGCGCAACGCCGCCGCTCTGCCCGACACGTTCGCCTACACGCCGACGTATTACGCCTTCGACGAAGGGGGCGAGGATCCGCCGGCGAACTACTACGCCCTCGGTTTCCAGAACTCGCGCGGGTTTCGGGCGCTCAAGGTCTGGATGGGGTTGCGGCAGGCGGGGCGGGAAGGGTACGTCCGGATGATCGAAGACGACTGCCGCCTCGCCCGCGCGCTCGCGGACCGGATCGCCGCGCACGGGGAGCTCGAGCTGCTGACCCACTCGCTGTCGATCGTCACCTTCCGGTACGCGCCGCCGCGCCTCCGGACGGGCCGCGCCGAAGACGACGCAACCCTGGACGCGATCAACGAGGACCTGCTCCAGCAGCTGAAGGCCGGCGGAGAGGCGTTTCTGAGCAACGCGCGCGTCGAGGGGAAGTTTGCCCTGAGGGCCTGCATCGTCAATTTCCGGACCGAGCTCGCCGACGTCGAGGCCGTGCCGGAAATCGTCGCCCGGCTCGGAAAGGTTC
>DATNMZ010000427.1:0-2864 GCA_035602095.1 Thermoanaerobaculia bacterium | reverse complement strand
GTCAACGTCTTCGATCCCGGAAGCGGCGACACGGCGGTTTCTCTGCCCGTCCGCGGCGACTCGGGCGTTTCCGGCGTTCTCCCACTCGTCTCGCAGACCGGCGCCGGCACCACGACTTCCGTCACGGACCTCTTCCTCGCCAATTCGGACGCGACCCGGCAGGCGAATGTCACGATCTCCTTCTTCGCCGCCGGCGCTCCCGTGCCCCCGACGCGGCTGGCGAACGTCGTCGTGCCCGCGGGCGGAAGCCTGGCGATCGCCGACGCCCTCGCCGTTCTCTTTCCTGGCGGCACGGAGGGCGCCCTGACGTTCGCGTCGGACGCTCCCGTCGCCGTGTCCGCCCGGCTCGCCTCCCGCCGCCCCGAAGGGGACTACGCCGGCTTCGAACGGGCCCATTCCATCGGCTCCGACGCAATCCTCCCGGCGAGACCGGCGTTCTCGGTCGGCGCTCCGCAGACGGACACGCGCCAGACGGACTTGATCCTGTTCAACGCAGGGGAGCACGCGGCCGGCTCGGTGACAGTGACCGCCTACGATGCGGCCGGCAACACGACGGGCCAGGCGACTTTCGGAGTTGCCCCCGGGCAGGTGCTGCGCGTGCCGGCGGTGGTGACGGCCGTGGGTGGAGCGGGGGGGCCCGCGGGCAGAATCGTGGTGAACAGCGACACTCTCGTTTATGCGGTCACCGAGCAGATCGACCTCGCGACCGGGGACGTCGAGATCGCTCCGCTCCTCTCCTCCCCGTAGGACGCGGCCCCGAATAGGACGCGGCCCCGAAAAACGCCCCCGTATAATCGCGGGAGCGTGCCCTGGCCGCCGCCCACCACCGTCATTCGAAGCTCCGGGACCTTCCTCCCCGAGGGAATCGTTACGAACGCCCGGATGTCGCTTCTCATGGACACGAGCGATGAGTGGATCCGCCAGCGGACCGGCATCGAGGAGCGACGGTACGCCCGCCGCGGGACCTCCTCGGTCGACCTCGGATACGAGGCGGCGCGCCGGGCCATCGCAAGCTCGAGGCTGGAGCCGGGCGACATCGACTTCCTGATTTTCGCGACGATGACGCCGGCGCATTACTTTCCCGGGAACGGCGGCCTCCTCGCCACCCGGCTCGGGCTCGACCGCACCCCGGCGCTCGACATCCGCATGCAGTGCGCCGGCTTCCTATCGGGCCTCCAGGTCGCGGACGCGTTCATCCGGTCCGGCACGTACCGCCGGGTCCTGCTGGTCGGCGCGGAGTGTCACGCGTCGCTCTACCCGTGGTCCGAGGCGGAGTGGGCGGTGATGTTCGGAGACTCCGAAGGGCCCGTCTCGCCGGAGGCGTACGCGTGGGGCACCGCCCAGCGGGACCGCGCCGTGATCTTCGGAGACGGGGCGGGCGCGTTCGTCCTCGAGGCCCACGAGGAGGACGACGGCCGCGGATTCCTCGGGTTCGAGATGCGGACCGACGGCGCGCACTGGGACAAGCTCTACGTGCCGGGCGGAGGCTCCGCATCCTTCCCCTACTTCTCCCCGAAGCAGTTCGAGGAGAACAAGACGATTCCGGTCGTCGAAGGGCGCCAGGTCTACCGGCTGGCGACGACGGCCATGCCGCAGATCGTCCGAGAAACGCTCGAAAAGCAGGGGCAGACCGTGGACGATCTGTCGCTCCTTCTGATGCACCAGGCGAACCTGAGGATCAACGAGGCGGTCCAGAAGAGCCTCGGACTTCCGGATGAAAAGGTCTTCAACAACATCCAGAAATACGGCAACACCACCGCCGCGACTCTCCCGCTGGTTTTTCATGAGGCGAAGGAGTCGGGCCGGGTCCGGGAAGGCGACCTGATCGGCTTCACCGCTCTCGGCGCCGGCCTTCACTGGGGCGCGGGCCTCCTGCGCGCTTGAGCCGATGAAATCCCCTCCGCGCTCGCCGGAATCCCTGCTGCCCCGCTGGCTCTTTTTCCTGTGGCTCCTTCTCGCCGCCATTCTGGGAGGTCTCGCCGCGTTGTTGATCCGCGCGCAGGGCCGGGACCTCCAGTCCCAGTGGGAGGCGCGGCTGAACGTCCACGTGGAAGATCGCGCGGCGGCGGTACAGGTCTGGCTGCGGGAGCGGAGAGAAGACGCCGAAATAGCGGCCGCTTTCCCGCCCGTGCCCCGCCTCGTCGGAGGCGATTCGCGGGCCGCGGCCGGCCCCTCTCCGTCAGCCGGCGCGCCGTCCCCGGCCGACGAGCTCTACGCCCAGATGGCGCCAGCGGGCGGGTACACGGCCGTCGCGGCCTACGACGAAGGCGGCCGCGTCGTCGCCTCCTCGAAGAGCGCGCCTTCGGACCCCGGCGTGGCGGCGGCCGCGGTCGAGTGCGCTCGCCGGGGAGCGCCGATGATCCGGCGCATTCCTCACAGCGCCACGCCCATGGACTACACCCTCGCCTTCCTCCATCCGATCCGCCTCGGGGCCGGCGCCTCCGGCAGCCCGGGCGCCGTCGCGCTTTTAATCGAGCCGAAGACGAGCCTCTTTCCCCTCCTGACCCGCAAGCTGTTCGAGGCGCGAACCGAGGAGCTCTACTTGAGCGGAGTCGCGGGCGGGCAGATCGAATACCTCTCTCCGCTCAAGCTCGCCCGGGGATCGGGCCCTCCCCTGAGAGCGGACGCCGCAAGCCTCGTCGGCGCCGCGGCGCTCCGGCGCCCCCACAATCTGGGCGAATTCACGGACTACCGTGGCGAGCGCGTCATCGCCGCCACGCGCCTGATCCCGGAAACGGGATGGGGCCTCGTGGCAAAGGTGGACCGGGCCGAAGCGGTTCCCCGTTTCCGGCCGCAGTCTCTCTGGATCCTCCTCGCCGCGGCCGGAGTCTTCGGCTGCGTCACGGGTGCCGGACTCGCGTGGA
>DATNMZ010000426.1:0-4953 GCA_035602095.1 Thermoanaerobaculia bacterium | reverse complement strand
GTCCTCTTCGTTCTCACGATCGTCATCAACGCTCTTTCCCGGCTCCTCATCTGGAGGACCGCGCGCGGCGTGGTCGCGAAGGTCAAGCCCGCCGCGGCGATCCCCGCAGCGCCGGAGGCGGCCGCGTGACGAAGTCCTCCCGGCGGAAGGCCGTTTCCCACCTGTTCGTCTTCCTCTGCGGGGTCGCCGTGGTGCTGGCCCTGATCCCTCTCGCGTTCGTCCTGTTCTACGTCCTCCAGCAGGGGTTCTCGTCGTTGAACTGGGACTTCTTCACGAAGATGCCGAAGCCGGTCGGAGAGGCGGGAGGCGGGATGGCGAACGCGATCGTGGGGACCCTCACCCTGATCGGAATCGCTTCCGCCCTCGCCGTCCCGGTCGGAGTCTTCTGCGGCATCTATCTCTCGGAGTACGCGGCCGGCCGGTTCGCTTTCTTCGTCCGCTTCACCGCCGACGTCTTGAACGGCGTTCCTTCCATCGTGATCGGGATCTTCGCCTACGGGCTCGCCGTGATGCCCTTCCATCGGTTCAGCGCCCTCGCCGGCGGGCTCGCCCTGTCGTTCCTGATGATCCCGATCATCGCGCGAACCACGGAGGAGCTCTTGAAGCTCGTGCCCGGAAGCCTCCGCGAGGGAGCGCTCGCACTCGGGGCGACGCGGGCGCGCGCCTCCTTCTCGGTCATGGTTCCAGCGGCTCTGCCGGGGATCCTGACCGGAGTCCTCGTCGCCGTCGCGCGGATCGCGGGAGAGACGGCGCCGCTTCTGTTCACCTCCTTCAACAACCGATTCTGGTCCACGCGCCTGGACCAGCCGATCGGGTCGTTGACCGTGCAGATCTACACCTACGCGATCTCGCCCTACGACGACTGGCACCGCCAGGCGTGGGCCGGCGCGTTCGTGCTCGTCGCGGTCGTTTTCGTCTTCTCCGTGCTCGCCCGGGTCGTGACCAAGCGGCTCGAAAGGATGCACCGGGTATGAATGAGACAATTTCTCCTCCGATGGAATCTCCGGCGGCGACTCATCTTCCCCTGCCGACGCGCCCCGACGCACGGGCGCGGGGAAGCGCCTTGACTCCACCTCCGCCTCCACCCCGAATGGAGACGAAGAAACTCAACTTCTTCTACGGGGCGATTCAGGCGCTCCACGACATCTCGATCGCCATTCCGCCGAAATCGGTGACGGCCTTGATCGGCCCGTCGGGGTGCGGGAAGTCCACCTTCATTCGATGCTTGAACCGCATGAACGACATCATCGCGAACACCCGCGTGGAGGGGGAGGTCCTTCTCGACGGCGAAGACATCTACGGGCCCGGGACCGACGTCGTGGACCTCCGGCGCCGGGTGGGGATGGTCTTCCAGAAATCGAATCCGTTTCCGAAGTCGATCTTCGACAACGTCGCGTATGGACTGCGCATCAACGGCATCGGCAGGCGCTCGGAGCTGCGGGAGCGAGTGGAGAAAGCGCTTCGGGTCTCGGCGCTCTGGGACGAAGTCAAGGACCGCCTCGAGACCTCCGCCCTCGGGCTCTCCGGCGGCCAGCAGCAGAGGCTCTGCATCGCCCGCGCGCTGGCCGTCGAGCCGGAAGTCATCCTGATGGACGAGCCGGCCTCGGCCCTGGACCCAATCGCGACGCAGAAGATCGAGGAGCTCATCTACGACTTGAAGCGCGACTACACGATCGTCATCGTGACCCACAACATGCAGCAGGCCGCCCGGGTGTCGGAGTCCACCGCGTTCTTCATGCTGGGCCGGCTCGTGGAGTACGACCGCACCGACAAGATCTTCACGAACCCCGGCCAGAAGATGACGGAGGACTACATCACCGGACGTTTCGGTTAATCGCGACCTTCGGAGGAGGCCACATGCGAACCACCGCTCCGAACAGGACGCCCGGACCCGCCCGGCGCGAAGGCCCCCACCCACCCGTCAAACGCATCGCGCTGGTCGAAGACGACACGGACATCGCGTACACGATCCGGCTCAACCTCCGGAAGGAAAAGCGTTACCAGGTCGAGCACTACATCTCCGGCGTTGCCGCCCTGGCGGCAATGCAGGAAAAGCCGTTCGATCTCGTGATCCTCGATCTGAACCTCCCGGACATCGACGGCCTCGCGTTGTGCCGCGAGCTTCGGCGCGCCGAGGAGACGCGGCGCGTGCCGATCATCATGCTCACGGCCCGGGTGGAGGAGCGAGACAAGCTCCTCGGGTTCGAGATCGGCGCCGACGACTACATCACGAAGCCGTTCTCGATGCGGGAGCTGCTGGCGCGCATCCACGCGCACCTGCGCCGGGTCGCCTCTTTCGAGACGTCGGAAGAAGAAACGTACACGGACGGAACGCTGCACGTGGACCGCGCGCGGTTCGAAGCGCGCGTGGACGGAGAGCGAGTCCATCTGACCAAGAAGGAGTTCGATCTCCTCTGGCTTCTCATTCGCAACCGCGGCCGCGTGGTGACGCGGGATGCGATTCTCGCCCGCCTCTGGGACTACGAAGCGGACGTCGAGACGCGCACGGTGGATGTCCACATCCGTTCCCTGCGCCGGAAGCTCGGAGACGAGCGGATCGAAACGGTGGTCGGGCTCGGGTACCGGTACCGGGACGCGGGGGAGGAGGGGGCCCGGAAAGCATAAGGCGAAAACCGCGAAGCCGCCGACCGGCGCGCTTTGCGCTTTTTGTTTCACGCTCTAAGCTCGGCCATGCGCGTCGGCCCCCGATTCACCGCTCTCTTCGGCGTTCTCGCCGCCTCGGCCGGGATCCTGCTCATCGTTTTGCTCGACGCGACCGTGCGCCGCGCGACGGAAGACCGCGTCTTGGAGCGCGCCTCCCGAGAGACGGCTCATCTGGCCGACGACTGGCAGCGCTGGTCGGCGGAGCGGCCCGCGGACGTCGATCGGCTCGTCCGGGAAGCGGCGGCGCGCCTCGCCTGCCGGATCACGATCGTCGGGAGGGACGGCAAAGTCCTGCACGAGACGGAACTGACTCCCGAATTCGTGCCGCAAATGGAGAACCACGCGAATCGGCCGGAAATCCTCGAGGCGCGGCGGAACGGGACGGGGACCGCCCGCCGGTACTCGAGCACCGTGGACGACCGCCGCATCTACTTCGCGCGGGCTCTTCCGGGGGGAGAGGTGATTCGGGTCTCCGTGCCGGTCGCCGGGGTCGAAGCCATGGAGCAGACGTACCTGTGGACGACCCGCCTCGCCATCTTCTCGACCTGTCTCCTCCTCTTCCTGATCGGATCCGCTGCGGCGCGGCGTTTTTCCGAACCGATCGGCCGCCTGACCGATGCCGCACACGCGATCGCGTCGGGCGAGCACGGCCGGGAGCTCCCGCGCGAGGGGGGCGAAGAGGTTCAACTGCTCGCCTCCGCCCTCCAGCGGATGAAGGACTCGCTCGCGCGCGCCGCCGAACGGGCGGAAGCGGAGCGGCATTTGACCGCCCTCGTGCTCCAGCGGCTGCCCGACGGGCTCGTCGTGGTGGACGCGAAGCTTCACGTTCTCGAAGCGAACGCCCGTTTCGGAAAGATGGTCGGAATCACCGATCCGGCGGGCCGGGCGCTCTACGACCTGCTGCGGAACCGGGCGTTGTACGACGTCTTCGGCGAGACCGTCGCCAGCGGCCAGCCCGCGGAGCGCACGGTGCGGCTCGCCGACGAGATCGTGTGGCAGGTCTCGGTCGTGGCCCTGCCCGCAGGCTACCGCGCCGCCGCCGTGGGCGTGCTTCGAGACGTGACACGCCTCGAACGAACGGAGTCCATGCGCCGCACGTTCATCGCCGACGTCTCCCACGAGCTGCGGACTCCGATCGCATCGATCGCGGCTGCCGCCGAGACGCTCGCGGAAGCCGAGCCGGACGAAGCCGAGTCGAAGCACCTTCTCGGCCTGATTCGCCGGCAGTCGGACCGGATGCGCGAGTTGATCGACGACCTGATGGATCTGGCGCAAATCGAGAGCGGCGCCGTCGAGCTCGAGAAATCCGATCTCTCCCTCTCGTCCCTCCTCTCCGAAACCGCGGCGGATTTTTCGGCCGCGGCCGCCGCGCGGCGCATCCATCTCGTCACGGACGCCGATCCGTCCCTTTCCGTCGAAGGGGACCGGCGGCGGCTCTCCCAGGTCGTGCGCAATCTCCTCGACAACGCGATCAAGTTTTCGCCGGAGGCCGGTACGGTCACCCTGCGCGCGCGCCGGGAGGGGGAGGACGCGGTCCTTTCCGTGACCGACGAGGGTCCCGGCATCCCGCACTCCGAGGTGGGCAAGATCTTTCAGCGCTTCTATCAGGTGGACCGCTCCCGCTCGAAGTCCCGGCCGGGCGCCGGCCTCGGGCTTGCGATCGCCAAGCACCTCGTCCAGCTGCACGGAGGAGCCGTGGAGGTCGACAGCGAGCTCGGGCGGGGAAGCACGTTTCGCGTGCGGTTTCCGGCGAGGTGATTGGCTGTCAGCTACGAGCTGTCGGCTCTGGACGTCCCAACTTTGAATCTATTGATTTAGAATCGTCGATATATGATCGCGCGCAGGCCGGGAGGAAGCGGAGGATGTCGGAAGAGCGCCGTCGGGTCCTTTTTCTCTGCACCGGTAACTCGGCTCGCTCCCAGATGGCGGAGGCGATTCTCAAACACCTCTCCGCGGGCGGGGTGGAGGTGGAGAGCGCGGGAAGCCACCCGAAACCCGAGATCCACCCGCTCGCCCGGCGGGCCGTTGCCGATGCGTTTGGTCTCGACATGGCCGGTCAGCGGCCCAAGTCGATCGACGCCCTGCTCGGTCGGACTTTCGATTGCGTGATCTCGGTCTGTGATCGGGCGGCTGCCGCCTGCCCCGTGTTTCCCGGAAGCCCGGAGCGCATCCGATGGAGTCTGGAGGATCCGGCCGCCGTGTCCGGAACCGAGAAGGAGAGGGCGCGCGCCTTCGAAGCGACCGCGAAGGACCTCGCCGAACGGATCCGCGGCTGGCTCGCCGCGGAGA
>DATNMZ010000425.1:0-7679 GCA_035602095.1 Thermoanaerobaculia bacterium | reverse complement strand
GCCGCGTCCGGGCGACGATCAGCTTCTCGTCGAGGTAGAACTCGACCTTGCGGATCGACGGATGCACTTCGGCTTCGAGCCTCAGGAGTCCCACCGGCGTTTCCTTGGCCGGGGGAAGGATCTTGAGCAGAGGCTCGTTCGGTCTCGCGGGCGCCGCGGACGCTGCGGCCGCGGCCGCCTCATCGGCGATGACGATCCCCTCCGCCTCCGGCAGAGTCCCGGCGTCCGCCGGCGCCATCTCCGGCCGGAAGACCCCGCTCACCTCGGGCACGGAGATCTCCACTTCGCCGTCTCCCAGGACGTGCCCGCCGCCCGGGTCCGTGAAGATGAGCTTCAAGCGATAGGCGCCGGGCTTCACCGCCCGGAGAAACGAGTAGGAGAACGCGCTGCCTGCGGCCAAGCTGGCCGTGACGGGATAGCGGAAGGCCTGGGCGATCTCGCCGTTGCGCATGAGCGTCCCGTTCAGCTCCCCCGAGAAGGCGCGGACGCCCCGCGCCGCGAGGCCTTTCGAGAGCTCCGGCGAAGCGAGGCGGATCCGAACGACGGTCTTCTCCCCCGCCATGCCGAGATACTCGGACGAGATCTCGAGCGGAAACTTGCCGAGAGGCGTCTGGACGTCCGCCTTGCGCTTCTGTGCGGAGGCGGGCGGCGCGGAAAGGACGCAGAGCAGCGAAACGATGAGAAAAGCCGAAAGTCGCTTCATGGAAGCAACGAACCCGTCCGGCGTGCGGCGGCATTCCCGGCAATGGCCGTTCTCGAAGCTGCCCCCCGGTGCGTTCAGATCCATTTGTGCCGGACCAGCCACGTCTTCACGCCCTGCGTGAGCAGGACGTAGCACAGGAGCGTCAGCCCCAGGAGCGGCCAGTACAGCGGCGGCAGAGCCGTGAACCCGAGGTAGGCCCCCAGCAGCGTGAAGGGTATGGCGATTCCGACCGCGATGATGCAACCGGACATGACCATTAGCGGCCAGGACGGGCGGCTCTGCAGGAACGGGATCTTCTTGGTGCGGATGATGTGGATGATGAGCGTCTGCGTGAGCAGGCTCTCCACGAACCAGCCGGTCTGAAAAAGACGCTCGCTATGGGCCGCGATTGCGGGCGTGCTGGTGTTCCAGCAATTGAAGATGTACAGCATCATGAAGTACGTCGTGTAGTCGAAGATCGATGAGCACGGTCCGATGAAGACGATGAAGCGCGTGAGGCTCTTCATGTCCCAGGGGCGAGGCTTCTCGACCTGCTCGGGATCGACATTGTCGGTGGGGATGGCAGTCTGACTGATGTCGTAAAGGAGGTTGTTCGCCAGGATCTGGATCGGCCGCATGGGCAGGAATGGCACAAAGACGCTCGCGCCCAACACGCTGAACATGTTGCCGAAGTTGCTGCTCGCGCCCATGCGGATGTACTTGAGGATGTTGGCGAAGACTTTGCGCCCCTCGATGACGCCTTCCTCCAGGACCATGAGGGACTTTTCGAGCAGGATCATGTCCGCAGACTCTTTGGCGATGTCTACAGCGGTATCGACGCTGATCCCGACATCGGCGGCGCGGAGCGCCGGGGCGTCGTTGATGCCGTCGCCCATGAAGCCGACAGTGTGCTTGCGGGATTGCAGGGCCTTGATGATCCGCTGCTTGTGAGCGGGGGAAACGCGGGCGAACAGCGTGGTCCTTTCCACCACGCCCGCCAGCTGGTCCTCGGGCATCTTCTCCACCTCGTTGCCCAAGAGCACGAAATCCGTCGACAGTCCGACCTCTTTGCAAATCTTGCGGGCGACGAGGTCGTTGTCGCCGGTCACGACTTTGACGCTGACGCCGTGGTCTTGCAGGGCTTTGATGGCAGCCAGGGCGCTCTCCTTGGGCGGGTCAAGGAACGCGATGTAACCGTTGAGAATCAAGTCGCACTCGTCGGCCTTGCCGTAGGGCGTGGCGTCCCCCGCGACGACGCCACGCGGAGCGATCTCCTTGCTGGCGATCGCCAGAACGCGGAAACCGTCGGCGCTGAGTCTTTCGTACTCCTCCTTGAGCTCCTCGATGAGGATGTTGTCCATCGGGAGCCGTTCGCCGTCGAGCTCGAACTCCTTGCAGCGGGCGAAGACCGCCTCGGGAGCTCCCTTGCTGATGAT
The DNA here is from genome assembly GCA_035602095.1 of Thermoanaerobaculia bacterium. Classification (GTDB taxonomy): domain Bacteria; phylum Acidobacteriota; class Thermoanaerobaculia; order UBA5066; family Gp7-AA6; genus JALYUA01. The sequence goes on along the minus strand of DATNMZ010000425.1, from coordinate 5,561 downwards.
GAGGTCCGCGCCTTCGGGCGTGCGAACGACGACCGACATGATGCGGCGCTGGAAGTCGAAGGGAATCTCGTCCACTTTGGCGTAGTCGGGGATGTGCGCCTCGGTGTGGGCCTCGTTGTGGGTCAGCACGGCCCGGTCCAGCACGTTCTTCAGGCCGGTCTGGAAGTAGCTGTTGAGGTATGCCAGCGCCAGCACCCCGTCATCCTTGTGCAGCACGACGTCGCAGTACTTCTCCAGGATGACGTGATCCATCGTCAGCGTGCCGGTCTTGTCGGTGCACAGCACATCCATCGCGCCCAGGTTCTGGATCGCGTTGATGCGTTTGACGATCACCTTCTTTCGGCTCATCGCCAGAGCGCCCTTGGAAAGGCAGACGGTCACGATCATCGGCAGCATTTCGGGCGTCAGGCCCACGGCCACCGCGACGGCGAAGAAAAAGGCCTCGCCCCATTTGCCCTTGGTCAGCCCGTTGATGACGAAGACCAGCGGCACCATCACCAGGATGAAGCGCAGCATCAACCAGGTGAACCGGGCGATGCCTTTGTCGAAGGCCGTTTGCGTCGGCTGCCTCGAGAGCGATTGAGCCATGCCACCCAGATAGGTGTCCTTCCCCGTGGCGACGACGACGGCCAGGGCAGAACCGCTCTCGACGCTGGTCCCCAGAAACGCGACGCTGGTCAGCTCGATGGGCGAGGTCGCCGCCGCATTCTTTTCCATCTCGAACTTCTCGACGGGGAAACTCTCGCCCGTCAGCGAGCCCTGGATCACGAACAAGTCCTTGGCCACGACGATGCGCACGTCGCCGGGGATCATGTCCCCCGCGGCCAGTTGGACCACGTCGCCGGGGACGAGCTGCGAGACGGCGATCTCCTGCGGCGCGCCGTCGCGGATCACGGTGGCCGTGACCGAGATCATGGCCTTGAGCTTGGCCGCCGCGCTGTCGGCCTTGGCTTCCTGGATCAGCTTCAGGCCAACGCCCAGAACGATCATCAGCAACATCATGATCCCGGCCCGGGCGTCGCCAGTAGCGAACGAGATGGTCGCCAGCACGGCGAGGAGAACCACCAGGGGATTGAGCACCGCGTGCCAGAGCAGCTTGCCGATCCCTGCCTTCTGGTCCGTGGCGAGCACGTTTGGCCCGTACTCGGCCAGACGCGCCGCGGCCTCGTCCCTTGTCAGCCCCTGGGGTCTTGTACCCAGGCGCGCGTAGACGCCCGCGGCGTCCATCGCCGCCGTCTCGACCACGAGTCGCGAGACCTGGATCTGCGGCTTCTCGTGCCGGATGCCGGCGACGAGTTTCTTGGGGGGGATCGAGGACGGGAGGATGGACATCACCGCATCAGAGACCCAGGAATGCCCCGGTAGCGAACAGGACGAATGCAACGAGCGCAATGGCAGAACCGATTCGTAGACGCTGGAACAGGCGTCGCTCACTTCGGAGCTCGTTCGCCCAATTGGGCGTCTCAAACAGCCACTTCACGAAGAGGCGGTTCCGAGCCAATACATTCTGGAAGGACGATTCGTGCGCGGCGCGGGTCTCGCGTGTCCCGAGGTCCTGGTTGCTGATCCGTCGGTCGTCCAGCTCGGCAGACCCGACGTCGATCAGTCGGTCAAAAGCGCCGAGAGCCCAGATCAGCGCCGAACAGCCGACAGCCAGCGCCGTCGACAGGAATGGCGTCACGAGGCAAAGTACCCCAGCGACTCAGTCACGTCCGGCTCCACTCCTGGCGGGTCTGGACTGGTTTCCGAACTCAGGCGGTCATCGGGATCCGCTCTGTCCGAGCTTCGACGTCCTCGAAGAACTCCCCGACCGCATCCCGAAAGTCCGCCGGCGTCGCGAGCCCGGAGATACGGACCCGGAGCGCCCGGCCGTTCGGCAGCCCGTGCGTGTACCAGCCGGTCATCGTCCGGAGCTTGTGGAGCGCCTCCTTCGGCTCGAACGCCGTCCGCTCGATCCCGGCGAAGTGGTCGAGCATCAGGTCGCGCCGCTCGGCCAGAGTCGCCTCCCGCGAAGCGCGACCCGCGAGGAGGTCGGCGGTCTGCCGGAAGATCCAGGGGTTCTTCATGGTAGCGCGCCCGATCATGACGGCGTCGCATCCGGTCTCCTCGAACATCGCGGCGGCGTCCTCCGGCGTCTCGACGTCGCCGTTGCCGACGACCGGAATCCGCAGGTGACGCTTCAGCTGCGATATCGCTGCGCGGTCGGCGCGGCCCGTGTACATCTGCCGGGCGGTGCGCGCGTGCATCGCGACGGCGGCGACCCCCTCGTCCTCGCACATCCGCCCGAGATCGAGAAAGTTCACCCGCTCGGTGTCGAGACCGAGCCGGAACTTGACCGTCAGAGGAATCGTCAGGCGGCGCTTCACCTCGCGCACGATCTCCCGGGCCAGGGGAAGGTCGCCCATCAGGGCGGCGCCCGCGCAGCCCTTCAGGACCTTGTTCGCGGGGCAACCCATGTTGATGTCGCAGACGTCGGGGCCGAGCTCGGAAACGATGTCGGCGGCAGCGGCCATCCGCGCGACGTCCGATCCGTAAATCTGGATCGAGAGGGGGCGCTCTTCGTCGGAAAAAACCAGTTTCCGCATCTGCCGGGCGTTCCCGCGGCTGATGGCCTCCGACGAGATGAATTCCATCGTGACGAGCCCCACCCCCCCGATGCGTCGGAGCATGAGGCGGTACACGTGGTCCGTGATGCCGGCCATCGGGGCCAGCACGAGCGGGGGATCGACGGGGACGGCTCCAAAACGCGGCATCGAACCGTTGATTCTAGACGCTGTACGCCTCCGGATATCCCGGTGCGTCCTGTTTTTGGTAAGGTCTCCGGCCGTAGGGGGGAGAGGCCCGATGTCATCGATCTCGAACGCGCGCCCGATGGAAGCCGCTCAAGGGCCCTGGATCCGCAGCCGCAGCTTCGACCTGATCTTCCTGACGGCCTCCGGCGTTCTCGTCTTCCTGCCCTACCTTTCGTACGGGTTCCTGACCGCCGTCGGGGCGTCCGGGGAGACCGCAAGCCTGATCGTGGGCCTCGCCGTGACCCTCCTGGTGGGCGGCCCCCACATGTACTCGACCTATCTTCGGACGGCGCTCGAACCGCGCTTCCGGGAGCGGTTCGGTCTGCTCACCTACTTGCCTCTGGTCCTGATTCCCGCTCTCGTGATCCTGGGATCCATCTACTCGTTCCTTCTTCTCCTGACGGGATTCTTCTTCTGGGCGTCGCTCCACGTCACGCACCAGGCGCAGTACATTTCCGAGTCCTACCGGCGCAAGGTCGCCGCGCGGCTCTCGCCGCTCGACCGATGGCTCGACGGCGCCGTCATCCTCGGCGCGCTCTACACGGTGGCGATGTACAAGTTCGTGACGGGCCAGTTCGCGCTCGGCTCCTCGAAGCTTCTCTTTCCCGACTTCTTGAAGCATCTCTGGGTGGCTCGCGTCTTCACCGTCGGCTTCGCCGCGCTCTTCCTCTTCTACGTCTTCCGCACGGCCGGCGAGATCCGGCGGGGCGAGTCGAGCTGGCCCCGCCTGGTCTTCATGGCCGCGACCGTCGCCCTCGCCTTCATCGTCCCGGTCTTCGACAACCTGGACATCGCGTTCCAGGGGTTCAACACCTGGCACTCGCTCCAGTACCTCGCGCTGACGTGGTTCATCCTGACGCGGAAGGCGGAGCGGGGCGAGATCGGGAGCGGATTCGTCTCCGGCCTGGCCGGCTCGAAGCACACCGGCCGGTTCTACAGCGCGACGATCGCGGCGACTTTCCTGGCCGGCGGGGTGTATCTCTTCCTCTGGAAGGGGCTCGGGATGCCGCAGGACCGCAGCTACTACGTCGTCGTCCTGTCCTTCCTGCTCATCCACTACTTCTACGACCACATCCTGTTTCGGGAGTTCGCGCCCCTGGACGCGCGGGGATAGAGCTATCAGCTGTCCCGCAGCAGGTTGTCAGTTTTCAGTTTTCAGTTGTCGGTTCTTTTCGTACGGCTTGGAGCTGAAACTGATAACTGATAACTGATAACTGATAACTATGAGCCTTTCCTCAGCTCCTCATACGACGCAACCGGCGTGTAGCCTTTCGGTTTCTCGAAGAGTTCCTTATCCGCGCCCACCCGGATGTCCGTCAGTCGGACGTCGGACGCGTCCGCCTCGTCGCGCTTTCCCCGGCGCTCGATGCGGATCGGAAGACCCTCGTAGTCCCGCGCGACCCAGATGGTCACCCTGTCGCCGGACGGCACCTCCATCTGATACCGGTCGCACGGATGGCCGGCCAGCGCGGCGTCGGCGATCTTCCGGATCTGTCCCCGGAATCGGCTCGCGTACGCCTGCGGGTCGAAGTGCGGTTCGAGGGGGTATCCGGGGATGATCTCGTCGGTCTGCCCCCACGCCTGTTCGAGCAGTCGTTTGGAGCCGGGGCGGAACTGCCAGATCTTCTTCAAATCGGGACGGTGGATCTTCACGAGGGGCGCGCCATCGACGTCGCCCTGGACGCGGCGCCACTCGCCTCGCACGGCGATCTCGTACTTCACGGTCGGGGAGAAGAGAACGACGGCGCGGTAGCCGTCTTTCGAGACCGTCGGGATCCCGCCACAGGCGAGGAAGAGGGAAGCCAGGGCGGCGATCGCGAGCACGGAAAGAGACGCGGAGCGAGCGCGAGGTCTCATCGGGCCCCCTTCGGCGGCAACTCTAACTCGGCGGCGAGCAATAATCGCCACTCGCATGGCGTGGTGGGAGTCCTGGTTCGGCGAGGAGTACCTCGAGCTCTACCCCCACCGCGACCTCGCCTCCGCCCGGCGGGAAGTGTCGTTCGCGCTCGAGCGGCTCGGCCCGGCGCCGATCCCCCTCCTCGACCTTTGCTGTGGAACGGGCCGTCACTCGCTGCGCTTTGCCGAGCGCGGGGCGATTCCGGTCGGCCTCGATTACTCCGCGCCCCTGCTGGAGCTCGCCCAGGCGCGAAACCAGTCGCTGCGGCTCGTGCGCGGCGACATGCGCGCCCTTCCCTTTGCGGACGGCAGCTTCCGCTCGATCGTGAACTTCTTCACGAGCTTCGGGTACTTCCGCTCGGAGGACGACAATTTCGCCGTCGTCGCCGAGATGGAACGGGCGCTCTCCCCCGGCGGGCGCGTCCTGTGCGATACCTTCGGCCTGGATCACGTCCTCGCCCGCCTCGTTCCCGAGGAGAGCCGGGAAGGCGGCGGGCGCGAGTACCGGATTCGGCGGTGGTGGAACGCTGAGACGCGGCGGATCGAAAAGGAGATTGAGGTGCGCCGCGGCGCTTCGACGGAGAAGTTTCTCGAGAGCGTCCGCGCCTACGGGGTGGAGGAGCTGACGGGGATGTTTGAAAAAGCGGGACTCGACATCGAGGCGACATGGGGGGACTTCGACGGGAACCCCGTCGGGCCCGACAGCCCCCGGCTGATCGTCCTGGCGCAAAAGCGGCAAGCTCGCGGTCTGCGGCCATGAGCGGCGGCGACATCGTTCCTTTCGACCGTTATCCGGGGCTCTCGCCCCTCTTCAAGCGCTTCCTCGCCGGGCTGCCGGATTTCTATCCGGATCCGCCGACCCTCGACGCCTCG
>DATNMZ010000424.1:0-2029 GCA_035602095.1 Thermoanaerobaculia bacterium | reverse complement strand
GAGAGGCGAATGGGGCGTGCGGAGCGGGATCGACGAGTCATTCCCCTACGGCGCGGATTTTCGATTTCGGCAGAGGGTTCTTCGGGGACGCAAGCACAGATGTCTTCTTCGAGACGAGAGACGGCGGGCGCTTGCCCGAGGTCAGCGGGATTCCGCGGGCGGCTGTGCCCTTTTCGAGCAGGCGCGTTTTCTGGATCGCGGCGAGCATGTTCTTCGCGACGTAGAGGTCCGGCGACGGGCGCGCGCCCAGGGCTTCGATCGCCTTCAGCGTCGCTTTGGCGCGCGTGATGTTCGGATCGACGGTCAGGAGATCGCGGATCACCGCGGAGAGGAGCGCGCGGTCCTTGCGGCCGAAGCCGTCGCGGCCGAGCGCGCGGAAGGCTTCCAGAAGCTCCTTCAAGGCGATCGCGATCATCTGTCCTTCCCAGGAATTCATGGCGAGGCTCCTTCTTGTTTTCTGCATCAGTCGTAGAGGCCGTCCGCGAACCAGGCCTCGCCCCGCCGGTTGCGGAAGATCCGGTAGAGGCCGCCGTCGGAGAGCTCGATGTCCCAGTAATCGCGCTCGACCGGATCGTCCGACCACCAGCCTTCCTCGAGCGACCACGGGCCGGCGGCCACGCGCACCGTGCCCTGGATCTCGACGGCGGCGCCGGGTGGGGATTTGACGGAGACGAGGCGGATGGGGAGACGCCCCTCATCCCGACCCGCTCCCGCGGGGAGATGCCCCTCACCCCTGCCCTCTCCCGCCGGGAGAGGGGGAAGACGGCCCTCACCGCGGCCCTCTCCTGGAAGACTCGTGATCACCTCGAGGGGGACGGGGGGGCGCAGCGCTCTCACGGCGAGGAGGCCTCGCCCCTTCTTCGGCTCGCGCGCGAGGTGCGGCGGCGGCGGCGGGGCGTAGGACGCGAGGGCGTACCGCTCCGGGCGGTGGCCCTCCACCGTGCGCGGCGAGCCGACGCGGTCGGCGCCGAGGAGCGAAGCCAGGCGCGCGATCGTCGTCGCGAGGCGGTCGGGCGAAAGCGCCGGGGGGCCGAAGAGCGAGAGCTGCGCGCGGCGCGGCTTGTCCGGGTGCGCGGCGAACGCGAAGCCCGCGACGGGCGCGCCCGGCGGTCGCGCCTCGAGCTCGAGCCGCAGGAGCGTCAGCAGCGTCTTGACGTCGCGCGTCGGCGCCGGCAGCGCGATCGCCCGCGCGTCCACGCCCTCCGGATCGAGCTTCAGCGTCACCTCGAGCCGCGTGCACGCGAGCGCCTGGGACTCGAGCCGCGCGACCAGCCGCTCCAGCGCGGCGTGGCCGACGAAGAGAAAGGGCTCGAGCGCGACGAGCGGCCACTCGAGGTCCATCCCCTCCGAGAGCGCCAGCGCCGGAACGCGGGGCTCGAGCGGCCGCGGGTCGAACCCGCGCGCGGTGGCGTGGAGCTCACGGCCGATCTCGCCGAGGCGGCTGGCGACCTCACCCTCCGGCAGGCGCGCGAGCTCGCCGACGCACCGGATGCCCCATTGCGCCAGCCGCGACGCGATCTCGATCTCCGGCGCCAGCCGGTCGAGCGGCAGCGGCGCTAAGAACCCCGCCTCCTCTCCTTCCGGAACGACCTTCGGGGATTCCGGCAGCGACGCCGCGACGCGCGCGGCGAGCTTCGAGCCGGCGATCCCGGCGCGCGCCGGCAGTCCCGCGGTTTCGACCGCCGCGATCAGGCGCTGCCCCAGGAGTGCCTCGGCGCGCTCCGGCGCGACGCCGGGCGTCGGCGAGAGGCCGGGGATTCCGGCGAGGTCCAGGTAGAGCGTCCCCTCTCCCGCGTCCTCGACTCGCGGTGAGAAGGCGTCCGCAATCTCGAGAAGGGACTCCTGCGCCGCGTGCTCGCTCTCGCCATCGCGCCCGCGGGCCACGAGCTTCGGAAGGATCGCGCGCGCCTGCGGAAGGGTCATCCCCTGGCGGATCCCCGCTCTGCGCGCCGGACGCGTCGCGGCGAGCACCCGCGCCGCGTTGCCGTTGCCTTCGAAGACGGCGACGGACTCCCCTTTCAACTCCGGC
>DATNMZ010000423.1:0-7196 GCA_035602095.1 Thermoanaerobaculia bacterium | reverse complement strand
CCTTCACGAGAAGGATGCCGCCCGGAGCGAGGGAGCGGGCGGCGACCCGGAGGAGCCGTTCCTGCTCTTCCGGCGGGAGCAGATACAGCACGTCCACGAAGAGGACCGCGTCCCAGGACCCTTGCGGGAACTCGCCCCGGGCGATGCGGTGAAAGCGCGGAGCGGGAACGCCGGCCACGATGGCCGCTCGCGCCGCGCCGCCGGCCGCCGCGATCTTCTCCGCGTCGACGTCGACGCCTTCGACCGCGCGCTCGGGAGAGAGCATCGCGAGCCATGCCGCGAAGGCGCCGTGCCCGCAGCCGTAGTCGAGGATGCTGCCGCGCTCCGGCACGCGCGCGGCGACCGCCGCGAAAGGACAGCTGCGCCACCGGACGCGGACGTGACCCCGGACCCGCGCCGGCGCCCCGGCATAGAGGGCGAGGACACCCGGCGGGATCCGGGCGTTCAAGGCGAGCCCCCCGGCAGATCCCGGTACGTGCCGAGGCGGAAGCCCGCCCGGCCAATCGCGGAGCGGACGTCCGGATCGAGGACCGCAGCGAGCTCGCCCTCCCAGTCGTAACCCCAGGCGTATCGGGCGCGCTCGGGGTCGGCGGCTTCGCCGGGATGCAGCAGGATCTCCGCGGAGGAAGCGCCCGAGCGATCCACCCGGTCGATCGCCGCGAGAAGCCGGCCGCGCGTCATCCGCCCCGAGTCGTCGAAGCCCTCGCAGACTTCCGGATGGAGGACGCCGGCTCTTGCGGCCGCGCCGGAGAGCCGCCGCCCGAACCACCACACGGCGAGCCCGGCCGGGCGGCCTGCTCCGGCCCGGGGAACGCGGATCCCGCGGATTCCGAACCGCGCCGCGAGACGGAGCGCGATCGTTCGTACCTTCGGGAGAAGATGGAGGTGCTGGTGCGCGTCCAGGTGATCGACGGCCAGGCCGGCTCCGCGGACGCGCTCGATCTGCGCCGCGAACTCCGCTTCCAGCTCCGCCGGCCGCACGCGGGATGCGCGGAGAAGAAACGCCCGCCAGCCGCGAGGGAAGCGGCCGTCTCTTCCGACGAGCGACCGAATGCGGGACGGCGGCAGGAGGGGCGGGTCTTCGCCCACCGCCGCGAGGTGGACTCCCACACCGAATCCGGGGGGGGCGTCGCGCAGCTCCCGCGCCGCGTCTTCGAACGCCGGAGCGACGGCGAGCACCGACGCGCTCGTCACGACGCCTTCCCGATGCGCGCGCAGGATGCCCCGGGAGACGCCGCGCGTCAGACCGTAGTCGTCCGCGTTGACGATGAGGAGCCGGGTCAAAGGCGGGGCGCGGCGACGGGCCTCCCGGGCTGCTTCGGAGCCAGACTCTCACCGTCGTCCCCGTCGGGCAGCGCCAGCGCCTCGGGCGGCAAAGGCGAAAGGGCCCGGATTCCCGCCGCCTGCCGCGCCATCTCCTCGAGCATCGTCCGGATCACGGACAGGGAGGAAAGCGTCGAGAGTCCGCGCGATCTCGGGAAGTAGTCGACCCCGAACTGGATGATCCGGAACCCGAGCCTCTCCGCGCGAACGAGGATCTCCGCGTCGATGAAACTGCCCTCGCTCTCGAGCCGCACGTGCTCGAACACGCGCCGCCGGCAGAGCTTGAACGCGAAATTCACGTCCCGAATGCGGAGCCCAAAGGCGAGGCGCACCAGAAGGTTGTATCCGTAACTGTAGAGCGCGCGCACGGCGCCCTCCCCGGTCCGGTCGTGCCGGTACGCGGAGACGATGTCCGCGCGATACATGCGCAGGAGGCGGCAGGCCTTCGACATCTCGCGCATGTCGAACGGGAGATCGGCGTCGGAGTAGAGGAGGAGCTCGTGCCGCGCGAGCTCGACGGCCGTGCGGATCGCGCCCCCGAGCTTGCGGTTGCGCGTGTGGTGCGCCACCCGGACGCGCGGGTCGACGCCGGCGAGCTCGTCGGCGATGACGCCGGTCGCATCCGTCGAGGCATCGTCGACGATGACGATTTCCCAGTCGCCGATCTCTCCCTCGGCGCGGAGGGCTTCGCCGGCCTCGCGTGCGGCCGCGACGGCGTGGCGCATGCCGGCTTCCTCGTTCCACATCGGAAAGAGGATGGAGATTCCGGAGAAATGGGGCATGAAAATCGAAGGGAATCATAGACGGAATCGGGAGAACGGGGAAAGGCGGGCTATTAGCTATCAGCTGTCGGCATCGCTTGATGTCTGCAATCTGTCACCTGCCATCTGTCACCTGTCACCTGTCACCTGCCACCCATCACCTCCGAAATGCCGTATTCTGGCCGTCATGGTGGAGCCGGGCTACCTCGCTCTTCTCGCCTCGGGCGAGCTCGCACGCCGTGTCGAGCGGCTCTACGGCCTCCTCGCCGCCTGCACGGTCTGCCCCCGGGATTGCGGCAACGACCGGCTCTCCGGCGTGCTCGCTTCCTGCGCCTCGGGGCTTCATCCCGTCGTCTCCGCCTACGCGCCGCATTTCGGGGAGGAGCCGTGCCTCTCGGGGACGCGGGGGGGGGGCAACGTCTTCTTCGGCAACTGCAACCTCCGGTGCGTCTATTGCCAGAACTGGCAGATCAGCCAGGATTTCGCGGGGCAGCGCGCGAACGAGGTGCCCGTCGAGCGGCTCGCGGAGATGCTGCTCGAGCTGCAGAAGCGAGGCTGCCACAACATCGGCTTCGTGTCGCCGACGCACTATGCGCCGCAGATGGCGAAGGCGGTCCTGCTCGCCGCGCGGCAGGGACTGACTCTCCCCATCGTCTACAACACGAACGCATACGACTCCGTCGAAGTCTTGAAGCTCCTCGAGGGGATCGTCGACGTGTACCTGCCGGACTTGAAGTACGCGGATGCCGGCGCGGGGTGGCTCTACTCGAAAGTGCCGGAGTATCCGCGGCGCTCGCGCGAGGCCCTCGCGGAGATGTACCGCCAGAAGGGGTCGAGCCTCGTGTTCGGGGACGACGGACTCGTGCGATCCGGCCTTCTCGTTCGCCTGCTCGTGCTGCCGAACGGCGCCGCCGGAATTTCCGAATCCCTGGCCTGGATCGCGGAGGCCCTCTCGCCCCGCGTGGCCGTGTCCTTGATGGCCCAGTACTACCCGATCCACCGCGCCCTGGCGAATCCGAAGTACGCGGCGCTCTCCCGGTCGATCACGGCGGGGGAGTGGGAGGAGGCGGTGGCCGCCCTCGAGGCAAACGGCCTCGAGAATGGTTACGAGCAGGAGCTCGAGACCGCGAACCGGTACTACCGGCCCGACTTTACGGACCGGGAAACGCCCTTCCGGGACGTGCGCGACTTCCGGCCTTCCGAATGAGCCGCGGAGACCCGACCCAGCCCCGATAGCGGCTCGCGGCTCACGGCCCCTTGCCCGAACGCGGCGCGGCGAAGAGGGAGCCCTGGGACGGCCCGCGCTCCGGCGGCGCCGGCTGCGTGATGCGGGCCAGCGAGGGATAGGTTTCGGAGAGTGATGCCGGAGCGGTGACGACTTCCCCCGTCAGGAGGTGTTGCAGCTCGATCGCGTTGGCCACCGCCTGGCCGCGAAAATGGTTGTTCAGGATGGCGGTGACGCCCGAGGTCCCCGCGGGCGCGGGCCCGGCGCGAGCCAGGTGCTCCGCCTCGGCGGCCGACCGGGAGAGACGGCCGGCGAACTTGCGGAGCTGCCCCTCCGAGTAGAGGAAGTCGTAGCGCTGCTCATTCGACGTGTCCGGCCCGAACCACTTCGCGGCGTTGCGGCCGTGGAGGCGGTAGTACGCGCGTCCGGGGGCGACATGGTCCGTCGTGCGGAGGTTCTCGCCGATCCACGGCTGGTCGATGTTGACGAAGAGCGCGCCGTGCGCCGCGAGCACCGCGCGCGCGTCCTCCGCGTCCCAAGACCCGTGCCGGAATTCCGCGGCCGGCGCGAGGGCTTCGAAACGGCCCAGGAGGGAATCGAGCGCCTCCCGATTCTCCGCCGTGTTGCGAAAGGAGACCGGAAACTGGATGAGCACGGAGGAGAGCCGGCCCTCTTCCGCGAGAGGCGCCATGGCGTCCAAGAACTCCTTCTCTTCCCGCGGGCCGGCGGTGCGATCGTGCGTGAAGCCGCGGAAGAGCTTCGCGGTGAACGCGAAGCGCGCGTTGTGGGCCACGCGCCGCGCCCATTCCCGTGTCGAGTGGACGGTCGGAATCCGATAGAACGTCGAGTTGATCTCGTTCGTGTCGAAGAGCGAGGCCATGAATTCGAGGGGATCGAACCGCGGAGCCGGTCGGAGAGGGTAGACGACGCCCTTCCAGTCCTCGTACGACCAGCCCGCCGTCCCGATCCGGATCGGAACGGACGCCGGAGCTTCGTCCATGCTTATCGGCGCGGGACGGCGGCGGGGGTGGGGGTCCGCTTTGGGGCAGCCCCGATCGCCCGGGCAGGGGACGCCGTTCCCGCCGGCCGCACCACCGCCGGCGGAGGCGGAGGCGCGTTCGCGGCGGCCGCTGCGCTTCTCGCCATCTCGCCCGCGAAGTCGAAGTGCTCGGGGTCGCCCGCCAGCCAGAATTGGCCGCCCCCGGCGGCGGCGCCGGCGGCCGAAAACTGGATCTGCCAGACCCCGTCCTCCCAATCGTTCCGGACGACGGCGGTGAACGGGATCGTTGCGTGGGTGGCCCGGGCCGGCACGGACACGGTTCCCTCGTAGACTCCGATCCGCCGGTTCTTCGGGGAGACGGCCTCCGCGCGCACGGGCAGCCGCCGCGGTTTGTCGGACGGAGCGACGTCGAGAACGGCCTCGACGCGGAGGCGCGCGTCGCCGCCGCGGCGGATCGGAAACCCCTCCGGAGCCGTCTTGCCCCCGGCCGCGTCGGCGGGAAAGACGGCCAGGTCGCCCAGGGCCGGCCGCGGAATCTCGCCGCGCTTGCTGCCTTCCAGGCGGAAGCGGATCCCGATGTTCACGGGGACCTCGATCGGCCGGCCCCCGCGCAGGGCGGGTTTGAACTGCCAGGCCTTCACGGCCTCGACGGACGGGTCGGCGAAGCCGAGGTCGCTCGTGGCGATCACCACCGGGTCCCGGACAGTGCCGCCCTTGTCGATGCGTCCGATCAAGAGCACGTTCCCCTGCTTCTGAATCTTCCGGAGTCCCTCCGGGTATACGGGCTTCTGTTCGCGCGTCAGGACGGCGCCGGACGTCTGGGCGGCGGCCGACGCGCCGAAACCGCAGAGGAGAAGGAAGACGAGGAGGCGCGAACCGGTTCGCGGCGTCATGCGCGAAGGCGATCGGAGGCGGAGGCGGATTCCGCAGCCGCTTCGAGCGCCCGGCGGGCGTGGTACGAGGAGCGCACGAGCGGGCCCGCTTCGACTCGCAGGAATCCCATCGCTTCTCCCTCCGCGCGCAGCCGGTCGAACTCGGCCGGCGCGTAGTACTTCTCGACGGGCAGCCGCCGCGCGTGCGGCTGGAGATATTGCCCGAGCGTCGCGATGTCGCAACCGGCCGAGCGCAGGTCCGCGAGCGTCGCGAGGAGCTCGTCGACCGACTCGCCGAGCCCGACCATGAGTCCCGACTTCGTCTTGACGCCGGCGCCCGTTCGGCGCCGCCACGCGTCCGCGCGGGCGAGAAGCTCGAGCGACTGCCCGTATCGCGCTTCGGGGCGGACTCGCCGGTAGAGCCTCGGAACCGTCTCCACGTTGTGGTTCAAGATCTCGGGAGACTCGGCGAGTACGGTGTCGAGCGCCGCGGCGCTCCCGCAAAAGTCCGGGATCAGCACTTCGACCGTGCAGCCGGGAACCCGGCGCCGGACGGCGCGGATCGTTGCGGCGAAATGCCCGGCGCCGCCGTCTTCGAGGTCGTCGCGGTTGACGGACGTGATGACCGCGTGAGCCAGTTTGAGCTCGGCCGCCGCCTGGGCGACGCGCTCCGGCTCGTCCGGGTCGAGCGCGCCCGGCTGACCCTTCTTGACCGCGCAGAAGCCGCAGTGCCGCGTGCAGATGTCGCCGGCCAGCATGAACGTCGCCGTTCGCTCGCGCGCCCAGCACTCGTGGATGTTCGGGCAGCGGGCCTCCTCGCACACCGTGACGAGCGAGAGGCGGCGCATCATGCTGCGCACCTCTTCGTACTCGCCGGTCGTGTTGAGGCGGACTTTCAACCACTCCGGCCGCGCGAGGCGGGTGGGCCGCGGCGAAGGCGTCCCGTAGGAGGGGAGGAGAAGCGGCAGCGCGGTCACGGCCCGATTATCTCGCGCCCGAAGACCTCTCCGAAGCGGGGGAGAAACGCCGCCGCGACCTCGGGCAGCGGGGGCGCGGACCCCAACAGCGTTTCGATCGACGTGACTCCTCCGTCGGTGATCCCGCAGGGGACGATTCCGAGGAACCCCGCGAGCGGCTCCCGCCGGACGTTCAAGGCGAAGCCGTGCGTCGTGATCCATCGGGACACGTGGACGCCGATCGCGGCGATCTTGTCGTTGCCCACCCATACAGAGGTGACCCGGTCGCGCCGAGGCGAGCGTTCCGCGGCGATCCCGTAGCCGGCGAGGGTGCGAATCAGGGCTTCTTCGAGGTCCGTGACGTACGCCTTGACGTCGCGCCGGTCGGGGTCGAGATTCAAGATGGGGTATCCCACGAGTTGTCCCGGTCCGTGGTAGGTGACCTTCCCGCCGCGGTCCGTCTGGAAGAGCTCGATCTTGAGCTCGCGGCGGCGCTCGGGAGAGAGGAGCACGTCCGCTTCGGTCGCGTTGCGGCCGAGCGTGAAGACCGGATCGTGCTCGAGGAGCAGGAGGGATTCCTCCCCCCGTTGCGCGGCGGCGCGGGCGGCCTCCTCCTGGAGACGCAGTCCGTCTCCGTAGGGGACGCGGCCGAGCCAGCGCGCCCGAATGGTCCTCTTCTGTGCCGCGACAGTCATCGTCATCGCCCGATCAGTCTAGCGCCGCCCGGCGCCGCGTAGAGAAGCAGCACCGGGTCCCAGTAGGGGATCCGGTATCGCCAGACGACGATGAAGACGACGTGGGCCGCGAGCGTGACCGCGAGGAAGGCCAGCGAGAAGGCGCGGACGCCCCGGCGTCCCTCGCCGGCGAGCCCGACGGCGGCGAGAACCATCACGATCGATTCGACCGCGCCCACCGCGGCGACGAGCGGACGAGGCCAGAAGAGCGGGCTCGGATAGGGACGCACGAAGTCCCACGCCTTGCGCAGGAGGAGACGCGCCCAGCCCTCGGGGTCTTGGGCCCGCTCCGCGAGGGTCTTCGCGACGAAGTACCGCGACCGAT
>DATNMZ010000422.1:0-8977 GCA_035602095.1 Thermoanaerobaculia bacterium | reverse complement strand
GACCGCGATGCGCACCCCCGCCTCAGCCGCGGCCAGGGTCACGGGGAAGAGAGCGGCAAGGAGCGGCCGCGAAAGGCGCAGGGCGCGGCTTTCCGGAATCACTCGAACAGATATTCGACCGAATCCTCGCCGGCGAGCGCGCGGATCTCGCTCGTCAGTCCGGCGGAGGGCGCAATCCGCATCGAGTCCGCAGCGCGCAGCGTGGCCTCGAACTCGCCCGGGCGGAAGAGCCGGATGGAGACGGGGGTCGTCCCGGGGTGCGACCGGAGACTCTCTTTCAGCCGCGCGAGCACGGTCTCGTCGGCGAACGCCAGGTTGACACGGATCTTCATCTCCCGCGCCCAGCGCTCGTGGATGCCCTCGAGGGGCGTGATCTCCTGCACGGTCATCTCGTACGCCGCGCCGGACTCCCGAACGGTCCCGGTCACGAGAACGGGCACGTCCGGCCCCACCCAGGAGCCCACCTTCTCGTACAGGCTCGCGAAGATGCAGATCGGCACGCTGCCGGTCGTGTCCTCGAGCGAAGCCTTGAGCATCGTCTTCCCCTCGTTGACGCCCTTCTTGATCTTCTGCTTCTTCAGGTTCGTGAGTACCCCGCCGATGCGGACGGTTTGATCGATAGAACCGGCGAGGTCGGCGATCCGCGAGTTCGCGAATCGCGCGATGGCGTCGGAGAATTTCGCCAGCGGGTGTCCGGTGACGTAGAACCCGAGCACGTCTTTCTCGCCCTTGAGCCTCTCCTCGAGCGAGCCGTCCGCGACCTCCGGAAAGTCGTCGGCCGGCGAGCCTTCTCCCGATTCCGGCCCCCCGAACAGGTTCGACTGCCCGAGCTCCTCCTCTTCCCTCTGCCGGGCCGCGCGCGCGACGACCCGGTCCGAAGCCGCGGCGAGGGTCGCCCGGTTCCGGCCGAACGAGTCGAATGCGCCCGCGGCGATGAGCGCGTCGAGCGTGCGTTTGTTGACGAGCCGCGAATCGAGGCGCATGGCGAACTCGGTAAAGGAGGAAAAGTTCCCCTTTTCCCGCTCGTCCAGAATTGCCTGCGCGGCGGCGTCGCCGACGCCCCGGACCGCCGCCAGGCCGAACCGGATCGCCGAGCCCACGCCGGCGAAAGCCTTCTTCGACTCGTTGATGTCCGGCGGCAGGACGGGGATGCCCATCTCGACGCAGTCGCCGATCACCTTCACGATCCCGTCGGTCGAGCCGATCTCGGCCGACAGCGTCGCGGCGAGGAAGTCCACGGGGTAGTGCGCCTTCAGATAGGCCGTCTTGTAGGCCACGAGCGCGTAGGCGACGGCGTGCGACTTGTTGAACCCGTACCGCGCAAACGGCTCGATCAGAGACCAGAGCTCTTTCGCCTTCTTTTTCGGCGTCCCGTGTTCGGCGGCGCGCGAGAGAAACCGCTCCCCTTCCGCCGCCATGATCTCGACCTTCTTCTTTCCGATCGCCTTCCGGAGGAGGTCCGCCTCGGCCAGCGAATAGCCGGCGACAATCGCGGCGATCCGCATGACCTGCTCCTGGTACACGAGAATCCCGAGCGTCTCTGCGAGGACGTCCGCGATTTCCGGAAGCGGATAAGTCACCTTGCTCGTGCCGTTGCGCCGGCGCACGTACTCCTCGACCGTGCCGGCGTCGAGCGCGCCCGGGCGGTAGAGAGCGTTCAACGCGGCCAGGTCTGCGAAGACGCGCGGCTTGGCGCGGCGAAGGAGATCCCGCATCCCCGAGGAGTCGAACTGGAAGACGCAGGCGGTCTTGCCGGACCGGAAGAGCTCGTAGGTCTTCTCGTCGTCGAGCGCCAGCCGGTTCAGGTCCGGAACCGCCTCGCCTCTCGCCCGGATGGCATCGAGGGTCGCGTCGATGATGTCGAGCGTGATGAGCCCGAGAAAATCGATCTTCAAGAGGCCCATCTTCTCGACCGCGTTCATGTCGAACTGGGTGGTGATTTCGTCCTTGTTCGTCCGATAGAGGGGGAGGTACTCCGTGATGGGCTTCGGAGCGATGACGACGCCCGCGGCGTGCATTCCCGCGTGCCGGGACAGCCCCTCGAGCCGCCCGGCGATCTGCACGACCTTCGCAACGGATTCGTCGGACGCGATGAGATCCTTCAGGGCCGGCGACTCCTTCAGCGCGCGTTCGAAATTGACGTCGGGGCCGTCGGGAACGAGCTTGGCGATCCGGTCGCCGAGAGCGACGGGGAGCGAAAGGACTCTCGCAACGTCCCGCACGGCGAGCTTCGGCTTCAGCTGGGAGAAGGTCACGATCTGCGCCACGTTCTCGCGGCCATACTTCTTCGTGACGTATTCGATGACCTCGCCCCGTCGGGCCTGGCAGAAATCGATGTCGATGTCGGGCATGGAGATCCGCTCCGGGTTCAAGAACCGCTCGAAGAGAAGGTCGTATTTCAGCGGGTCGATCTCGGTGATCCACAGGGCCCAGGAGACGATCGATCCCGCCGCGCTCCCGCGCCCGGGGCCGACGGAGATGCCGCTCTCCCGCGCGAAGCGGATGAAGTCCGAGACGATCAGGAAGTAGGAGGGAAATCCCATCTTCTCGATGACGCCGATCTCGTACTCGAGGCGTTCGCGATATTTCGCCGGGGCGATTTTCGCGCCCCCGACCTCCATCTCCGTCTCTCGCAAACGTCTCTCGAGGCCCTCGCGGGCGAGGTCGCCGAAGTGCTCCGCGGGCGTCTTGCCGGGCGGCGCGGTGAAGGTCGGCAGGTGGAGGCCTTCCGTGTCGAACGTCACGGCGCAACGCTCCGCGATGGCCGCGGAATTCGTCACCGCCTCCGCCGACCACCGTTCGAAGCGTTTCTTCATCTCGTCCGGGTTCTTCACGTAGAACTCGTCGTTGTAGAACCGCATCCGCCGCTCGTCTTCCAGCGTCTTGCCCATTCCGATGCAGAGAAGGACCTCGTGGGCGAAAGCGTCGTCGCGCCGCAGATAGTGGCTGTCGTTCGTCGCGACGGCCGGGGCGCCGGTTTCCGTCGCGAGACGGAGAAGGTCGGGAACGATCGCCGTCTGCTGCGGCAGGCCGTGGTCCATCAGCTCCACGTAGAAGTTGCCCTTGCCGAAGATCTCCTCGTATTCGAGGAAGGCCTTCTTCGCCGACTGGAAATTGCCGCGCGCGAGCGCCCCGGCGACCTCCCCCTTCAGGCATCCCGAGAGCCCGATCAGGCCCTCGGCGTGCTGGCGCAGGAGCGCCTTGTCCATCCGGGGCCGATGGTAGAAGCCGGTCATGTAGGCCTCGGAAACGAGACGCACGAGATTGCGATAGCCGGTCTGCGTGGCGGCGAGGATCGTCAGGTGGTAGGCGTATCCTTCGCCGGACTCGCTCGCCGCCTGCGCCTCGCGGTCGCGGCGGTCGGCGGGCGCGATGTAGGCCTCGACTCCGATGATCGGCCGGACGCCCTGCTTGACGGCCTCGTGGTAGAAGGCGAACGCGCCGAACATGTTGCCGTGATCGGTCACGGCGACGGCGTTCATCCCGAGCTCCCCTACCCGCTTGCACAGCTCCGGCAGCCGGTTGGCGCCATCCAGGAGGGAATACTGGCTGTGAAGGTGGAGGTGAACGAAGTCGCCGGACATGAAGAGATGATTGTAGTCCGGTAGACGGGAGACGGGAGACGGTAGACGTCAGGTGTCGAAGAACGTCTTTCGTCTTCCGTCTGCCCTCTTCCGTCCTTCGGCTCCGTTATTCTCTCGGGGATGTCCCTCCGCCGCGAACTGGGGACCTTCGACGCCGCGATGGTCGTCGTCGGCGGAATCATCGGCGCGGGAATCTTCATCAATCCAGCGATCGTCGCTCAACGGCTTCCCACCGCGGGTCTCGTGCTCGCCGCATGGGTCGTGGGCGGAGCGATCGCGCTCGCGGGCGCGCTCGTCTTCGCGGAGCTCGCCGCAGCGCTCCCGCAGGCCGGCGGCCAGTACGCCTACCTGCGAGAGGCCTATCACCCGATCGTCGGATTCCTGTTCGGCTGGGCCTCGCTCCTCCTGATCCAGGGGGGCGGGATCGCGGCCGTCGCGATCACGTTCGCGCAGTACGCGCTGCGGTTCGTCGGGAAGGCAGGAGCGGCGCCGGCGCCGCTGGCGATCGCCGCCGTCGCGGTTCTGGCCGGGGTCAACGTCCTCGGCGTGAAGCCTGGCAGCCGGCTCTTGAACGCCCTCGTCGGGCTGAAGATCCTCGCGCTCGCGACGCTCGTCGTCGGCGGGCTGGCGCTCGCGCCGCACACGCCGGGCTCGACCGCCGGGCCCGTCCTTCCGGCCGCCGGCCTCCTCGCGTTCGGAGGGGCGCTCGTCCCGATCCTCTTCTCGTACGGCGGCTGGCAGAGCGCGAACCTCGTGGCGGAGGAGACCCGCGACCCCCGGCGCACACTCCCGCGCGCGCTGGTGGCGGGGACCGTTCTCGTGATCCTCGTGTACGTGGCGGTCAATTTCGTGTATCTCCGGGCGCTCGGCCGGGAAGGGCTCGCCGCGACCTCCACGCCCGCCGCGGAAGCCGTGCGCCGGCTCTTCGGCTCGGGGGCCGATCGTTTCGTGGCCGCGGCGATCGCGATCTCGACGTTCGGCTTTCTCGATCTCTCTTTCCTGGCGCCGACGCGCATCTCCTATGCGATGGCGCGCGACGGCCTTTTCCCTTCCCCGATCGCGCGGCTTCATCCGCGGTTCCAGACGCCGGCCTGGGCGATCGTGCTCCAGGCCGCCTGGTCCTGTCTGCTCGTCGCCCTCGGAAACTACGGCGGCCTGGTGGACTCGGTCGTCTTCGCGGATTGGATTTTTTTCGGCCTCGCGGCCGCCTCCATCTTCGTCCTCCGCGCGCGGGATGGAATTCCGCCCGGCCGCTTCGCGACCCCCGGCTATCCCGTCGTTCCGGTCCTCTTCGTGGCCGCCGCGGTGCTTGCCGTGGTCAGCGCCATCCGCTCGAGCCCGGTGCGTTCCGCGGTCGGCGCCGGCCTCCTGGCGACGGGCGTGCCCGCCTACCTCTTCTTCACGCGGGCCCGTCCCCGAAAGGCGCCGTGACGCTCGCCCGCGCGCCCTACATGGAGTGGGCGAAAAACCGGCCGGCGCCCGCGATCGACCTCGCCGGGAGCAACGTTCTCGCGTGCACGCTCGCAGACCTTCCCGGCGCACGGGACGCGATCGAGCTGTCGGGCGAGAACTCGAATGGATACCTTCCGCTGCTGGAAGCCATCGCGGCGCGGGCCGGCGTGGCGCCGGACCGGATCGCGACCGCCGGGGGCTGCGCGGGAGCGAACTTCCTCGCGTGCGCGGCACTCCTCGCGTCGGGCGACGACGTGCTCGTCGAATGGCCCGGCTACGACCCGCTCGTCGCCGCGGCGCGGATGCTCGGGGCCTCGGTTCACTTCTTCGAGAGGCGCTTCGAGGAGGGGTGGGCGCTCGATTTGGAACGCATCACGGCCGCGCTGACGCCCCGCACCGCCCTCGTGATCGTCTCGAGCCCGCACAACCCGTCGGGGGTCGCCGCCTCCGGAGCTTCGCTCGACGCGCTGGCGCGACTCGCGGAACGGCGGGGGTTCCACGCTCTGGTGGACGAGGTCTACGCCGATACCCTGGAAGGCGAAACTCCGCCGCCGGCGGCGACGCGCTCCCCCGCGCTCGTCTCGACGAACAGCCTGACGAAGTCGTACGGCCTCTCGGCGCTGCGCTGCGGGTGGTCGGTCGCGGCGCCCGGGCTGACGGAGGCGATCCGGCGGGCGCGCGACGTGGTGGATGGTTCGGGTCCGATCCCGGCGGAGCGTCTGGCAGCGCTGGCGTTTTCCCACCTGGACCGCCTCGCGGAGCGTACGCGCGCGCTCCTGGCGGCCAACCGCGGCCTCTGGCGTGATTTTCTCGCGCGCGTCCCGGAGCTCGAGTGCGTGGCCTCCGACGCGAGCATCGTCTTCCCGCGCTTTGCCGACGGACGGGAGGCTGCTGGCTTCGCGGCGCGCCTCTTCGACCGGGAGAGCGTCGCGGTGGCGCCCGGCGCATTCTTCGGAGCGCCGGCGCACTTCCGCGTCGCGCTCGGCGGAGACACCGAAAAGCTCCGCGCCGGACTCGAAGCGATCGTCCGCTGCGTCCGGAGCCGGTAATTCCCGGCCCCGGCGCCGTCACTCCCACTCGATGGTCGCCGGAGGCTTGGAGGTGATGTCGTACACGACGCGGTTCACGCCGCGGACCTGCCGGACGACGCGGGAGGCGATCGCATCGAGCACGTCGTGGGGCATCCGGAACCAGTCCGCCGTCATGAAATCCGTCGTCACGACGGCGCGCACGGCGAGCGCGAATTCATGGGTCCGGTTGTCCCCCATCACGCCGACGGACTTGACGGGCAGGAGCACGGCGAAGGCCTGCGAGATCGCGTCGTAGAGTCCCGCCCCGCGGATCTCATCGAGCACGATCTCGTCCGCCTGCTGGAGGATCGCGACCTTCTCGCGGGAGACCTCTCCGGGAATCCGGACGGCCAGCCCCGGTCCCGGAAAGGGATGGCGCGCCAGGAACTCCCGCGGAAGACCGAGCTCCGCGCCGAGCCGCCGGACTTCGTCCTTGAACAGTTCGCGCACGGGCTCGATGAGCTTCAACCCGAGCTTCTCGGGAAGACCGCCGACGTTGTGGTGCGTCTTGATGACCGCGGACGGCCCGTGAATGGAGATCGACTCGATGACGTCCGGGTAGAGCGTGCCCTGGGCGAGATACCGGGCGTCCGGAATGCTCCGCGCCTCGCGTTCGAAGACCTCGATGAAGGTCCGGCCGATGATCTTGCGCTTCTCCTCGGGGTCGGTCACGCCCGCGAGCCTGCCCAGGAAGAGGTCGGCCGCGTCGACGGCATGGACCGCGATCCCGAGGCGCCCGAACGCCTCGACGACCTGGGGCGTCTCGGAAGCGCGCATCAGCCCGTGGTCCACGAGAATCGGGTGCACGCGGTCGCCCAGGGCCTCCCGAAGCAGAAGCGCCGTGACGGAGGAATCCACCCCGCCCGAAAGGGCGCAGACGACGGCGCCTTCGGGCGCCTGCCGCCGGATCTCTTCGACCTTCTCCTGCCGAAACGCAGCCATGCTCCAATCCGGGCGCGCCCCGCAGACTCGGAAGAGGAAGTTCTCGAGGATGGCCGTCCCGTGCTCCGTGTGCCGGACCTCGGGATGAAACTGAAGGCCGTAGAACCGGCGCTCTCTGTTTTCGAAACCCGCGATCGCGGTCTCCCCCGTCGAGGCGATCACCCGGGCTCCCTGCGGCGGCCGCGTTACGGAATCTCCATGGCTCATCCAGACCGTCTGCCGCTCGGCGAGCCCGTGGAAGAGCTCCGAGTCGGCGACGACGCGCGCCGTCGCGCGTCCGTACTCCCGGCCCTTGCCTCCGAGCACTTCCCCGCCGCCCGCGTGGGCCAGCCACTGCATGCCGTAGCACAGGCCGAGGATCGGTACGTTCGAGTCGAACAACCCCGGCGCGGGGACGGGCGCGCCGGCTTCGTAGACGCTCTGCGGCCCGCCGGAGAGAATCACTCCGACCGGATTCCAGCGGGCGATCTCCTCCGCCGGCGCGGCGGGCGGCAGAACGACCGAGAAGACACGCGCATCTCGGACGCGCCGCGCGATCAACTGAGTGTACTGGCCACCGAAATCGAGGACGACGATCGAGCTCGCCGGCCGCGTCAAGTCGGGTCCGCCCGGCGCAGGAGCGCGAGGGGCGCCGCGAGCACGAGGGCGGGGAGCCACGCGATCGCGGCCGCGGCGAACGGAGCGAACGCGACGAGCAGGGGGGCGACGAGCGAGCCCGGCGCGAGCCGGGACGCGATCCGGTCGCCCGCCCACACGAGCACTCCCGTGACGATCAGAAACAGCGCGGCGAACACGGGTTCGAAAGTCGATCGGAACGTGGCCGCGCGCGGCGTGACGGCGGGCCGCCCGAGAAGTCCGCGCTCCGCGATGGAGACGAGGAGAATGAAGAGAAGCGCGGTCAAATACGCGGGCACGAAGAAGAGAAGCGCCTGCTGGAAGAACCGGCCTTCCGGCGACGCGGAAACGAGGACGCCGCCCCCCCACTGCTGGAAAAAGGGGTAGGCGCCGAAGCCCGTGTCCTGGTGGCCGTGCGTCAGGAGGAGCAGGAGGACGCCCAGGAGAAACGCGGACGGCAGGAGCAAGGCGGCCTGTCGGAAAAACGTCACGGGCGTTCCCATCTTAGCGGAAGTGCGCGGCGCGGCCGGGGGACGCCCCTCTCTCCGGCGGGACGGCCGAGCCCGTAGAATCCTCCGACCGTGAAGCTTCGAAAGCGGACCCGCGTGTGGCTCATCCTGTTCGCCGCGGGCTGCGCCGCCGCCGGCCTCGCCTCGCTCGCGGGCTCCGGCAACGGCTGCATCGGGGGACTCGGCGTCGCCGTTGCCGTCTGCTCGGCGGTGGTGCTCGTGAACTTCGGACTCGTCGCGGCATTTCGCGCGATCGTGCGCCGCCTGACGCTCCGGCTCGCGTTCTCCTATTTCTTGATCGGCCTCGTCCCGATCCCGCTGCTCGGGGCCCTCCTCTTCTTCTGCGGCTACCTCGTCGCCCACCAGATCGTCGCGACGAGGGTCCGCCGCGAGGTCGTGGCGCTCGCACGAGAAGCCGTGGCCTCCGGCGAGTCGCTCCCCGCGCTGCGCACGGATCGATCCGGCCGGGTCATCGCCTCGGATCTCCCGTGGATCCCCGTCGGCTCGAGCGCGCCCTGGGCTCGCACGCTCGAAGCCCCGCGGCCCGTGATCGAGGGAGATCGCGCGTGGCTCGCGGTGCCATCCTCGGAGCCGTCGGGGGACCGCATCGCTCTCATCCTTCTCACCGATCCGGACCACGCCTGGGCCCGGAGGATTTCGGCGCGAACGGGCTACCGCGTCGACGTCCAGGTGGGCACTTCCCGCCGCGGCGCCGGCCTCTCCATTCACCAGTCGGAACGCCCGGAAGCGCAACGGCCGGCGCCTTCGCCCCCGCCCACGGCGACGAAGCCCCCCCGCGGCTGGC
>DATNMZ010000421.1:0-2786 GCA_035602095.1 Thermoanaerobaculia bacterium | reverse complement strand
TCGGTGGCGCAGCCAGATCCGTCGCGCAGCGCGGAGCGACGTGAAAACCCTCCGGCAGATACATCGTATTACATGGTATGATGCAGTCAATGGCTCAAGACGCGGACGACAACTGGGAGCGCCAGGTCCGCAAGGGTTGGCTCGAGCTCGCGATCCTGGCGAGCCTCTGGTCCGAGCGGCTCTACGGTCTGGACATCCTGCGACGCCTCGAGGCGGACTCCGACCTCATCGTCGCGGAAGGCACGATCTATCCCATCTTGAACCGCTTGAAGCGCGACCGCCTCGTCGACTCCAAATGGGTTGAGTCGCCGGCGGGTCACCCGCGCAAGTACTACTGGCTGACAGCCGCGGGGCGCCGGCGAACGATCGCCATGGCGCGGCACGCCGCCGGGTTCCTGACGCGCATCCAAGAGCTTCTCGCACCGCTACTCGCGGAGGAGGAATGATGAGCCACACCGAACGCCTCCAGACTCGCATCGACGCGTACCTCATGCAGCTCCGGCGCAGCCTCGGAGAGCTTCCTCCCGAGGAAGTCGCGGACATCCTTCGCGAGATTCGGGGTCATATCCTCGAGCGCGCGGACGCCGCCGGCGATATGAGCGAGGAACGCCTCGTCGCTATCCTGCAGGCGCTGGGACGCCCGGAGGATTTGGCGCCCCTCTACCAGGCGGAGGCCCTCGTGGCTCGTGCGCGCACGAGCTACTCGCCGACGCTGCTTCTCCGGGGCGCCCTGAGATGGGCGATGCTCTCCGTCCGGGGGTTCGCGATCTTCCTGGCCGGCCTCGTCGGCTACGGGATTGCCCTGGGCTTTCTCGCCGGCGGCTTCGGCAAGATGATCGCGCCGCACGACGTCGGCGCGTGGGTCTCGCCGGGAAGCTTCAGCATCGGAACGACGAACAATCCTTACGCGCACGACGTCCTCGGCTGGTGGCTCGTCCCCGTGGGGCTCGCCGTCGGGGCGAGCGCCCTCGTCGGAACGACCTGGGTCCTTCGATGGTCCCTGGGATTCGCGAAGCTACGGCGGCCGATGCCGGGCGGGAGTGTTTAGGACTCGCGCCACGCCGAAGGATCCCTCACCCCCGCCCTCTCCCGCCGGGAGAGGGGGCATGCTGACGCCGCGTTCACTTTCCGCAGTCATATAGGGAGAGCCTCCCGAACCACCCAGAGACGCAAGGCCGACCGATGACGCCAGAGGAAATCGAGGCAGAGCTCGAGAGGCTTCACGGAGCCGGCTTCGCGTGGGCTCTGGCCTGTTGCGGCCGGCGCCGGGAGGATGCGGAGGACGTGTTGCAGACAAGCTATCTGAAGATCCTCGACGGCCGGGCGCAGTTCGCCGGCCGATCGAGCTTCAAGACGTTTCTCTTCGGCGTCATCCGGCGCACCGCCTCGGAAACGAGACGGCGAAACGCGTGGCGGGGCCTCCGGCTCGGCGAGTGGATGCGCTCGAAAGAATCTCCCGCTCCCGAGACGGTCCCGGAGGAGCGCGTGACATTGCAGGCGGCGCTCGCGCGGTTGGCGCGGCGGCAGCGTCAGGTCCTCACGCTGGTCTTTGCCATGGGCATGACGGTCGAGGAGGCCGCCGCGACGCTCTCGATCTCCGTCGGATCCGCGCGCGTGCACTACGACCGGGGCAAGCGGCGGCTGGCCGGACTCATCGGCGCGAAAGAACGGGCATGAACCCGAAAGATCTCGAAAGTGAGCTCACCCGGCTGCTCGAGGAGCAGCGCCGCGCCGACGAGGCCTCGGCGCCCGGCTTTCGCGAGCTGATGGCCCGAGCACGCTCCGCCACGAAAGGCCGCGACTTCGCCCCGGCCCGGCAAGGGCGATGGGCCCGTCGAGCGGTTTTCACCGCCGCTGCGTCGGTCGCGCTCGCCGCCGGGCTCTACCTCCTTCGCCCGGCGCCCGAGTCGCGCACGCCCTCGAACGGCCCGACGCTCGCCGACTGGAAAGCGCCGACGGACGTCCTGCTGCAAACGCCGGGGGCGGAGCTTCTCGCCCGGCTGCCGGTTCTTCTTCCCTCGGTTCCGGGCGGCGAGGGGGACGAACGCGAAGGCGCGCCCGGCGCGCGAGAGGCGACGCCTCGTTCCACTCAGACGAAAGTCGCACACAGGAAAGGAGTCGAATCATGAGAAAGCTCGCCGCGTTGTTCCTGCTCGCCCTCCTGCCCGCAACCGCGTCGGCCCAGGCCGAAGGAGGCGACGATCCCTTCGCCCGATACCTCTTCCCGCCCGACAGGATCATGGGTCACAGCCTCGAGATCGGCCTCGAAGATGCGCAGAAGGCCGCGATCCGAAACGAGGTGCAGAAGGCACAGCCGAAGTTCACCGACGCCCAATTCGAGCTGCAGTCCGAGGGGGAGAAGATGATGCGGTTGCTGCAGGAGAAACCGGTCGACGAGACCAGGGTGCTCGCCCAGGTCGACCGCATCCTCGCCGTCGAGAAGCAGATCAAGAAAGCTCAGATCAGTCTTCTCGTCCGGATCAAGAACGTCCTGACCCCCGCCCAGCAGGCCAAACTGGCCGAGTTGCAGAAGGCCGGCGGAAAATGAATCCCTCGCGGAAAACGGCTCCGCCGGAGCCCTCTGCAACCGGAGAGCGGGCGAGTCTTCGCACGGAAGGAGGCCGGCGGCGCCAGCGAAACGGCCCGGCCCCAGGAGGAGCCGGGCCTTCTTTTCAGCGAGCCCGCTTCAGCCTAGCGGTTGTCGTGGACGTGGATGACCGTGGTGACGCGCTGGTTGTTGTCCATCATCACGACGTGGCCGCCGATGACGACATATCGGTGGCCCC